>NZ_JBEOXF010000009.1:0-66880 GCF_040296405.1 Streptomyces sp. NPDC002133
TGGGCGCTGCTGCGTGACGGACGGGTCTTCACCGCCGCCCCACCGGTCACGCAAGCGGCTTGACTTCGTCATTGAGACTCCAGCCCAAAGCCGCTCCCGCCGACCACGTGGCCCGCCATCTAGTCCGCCGCCAGGGCGGCCGCTATCGTGAGGCTGAGTAGCCACAGCAGCGGGGGTTTCTGTGATCGAGCTCGGCGTCATGTTCGGACTCATGACTGCGATCGCGGTTGTCCTGATCGTCAAGCTCCTGCGTCGCAGCAGCACGGAGAACGTCGACGGACTCCTGATCGAGCAAGCGCGGCGGGTACAGGCGCACAACGACCGGGTGTCCTACAACTCCAACGCGGTGCACAACACCCCGCCAACCATGAGCGACCTTTATTACCGCCCCTAGCCCCGCGGGACTCTGGGGCGCCGGAAGACCGGAAGGGCGCCGCCCGTGCCCCCTGCGTGCCCGATCAGCCAGTGAGCGGCGGGGAACAACGGGGAACCTCAGTGAACCGCGCCCGAACGCACAGGTCAGCGCCTTGCCTGGTCAGGCCGGACCCGGTTACGGGGCCTTCCAAGCAGGTGCTCCAGGGCCAATGCCGGCCACCGCGGTAGCATCCCGCATGCCCATTCCATGGCGATCCAGCGCCGAAGTGTTCGCGCAGATGCTGAGACAGCGTGGGGTCGAGCCCGATGCCGTACACGACGTCAACGCTGCGTGGGACGCCTTCGCCGAGTTTCTCCAGATCGGGATCGCAGGGATCGAGAGTCCCGGGAACGATGGCGACGGCTTCATCGTCGAGTGGGGCGAGTGGGACTGGAACGATGACCAGCCTGCGCTGTCCTTCGGGCGGCTGCTCGCGGTCAACGACGACGGTGGGCGCGACGGTCCGCACTGGCAGCCGGAGTACTGGAAAGTGGAGTTGCAGCTCATCTTCGGCGACGACCCGGCATGGGCTGATCTCGACAGCTTGGGACATCAGGACACCGGGTTCGACTACGGCGCGATCGGCGCGTCAAGGACTGCCGCGCTCGGAGAGATGCGTCGCTTCATCGAGTCCTACCCCCAGCTGACTGCTATGTGGCGAGCCGAACCTGCTCGCAGCGACTTGACCCTCGAACGAGCGGGGTAGCTACCCCGCCCGGTACAGCAGCCCCGTACCGCGACCCCAGCAACCTTCCCCGTTCACTACCGTCCCTCCGGCGCCTCCTAGCGCCCGGAATGACCGTCGCTGACCGATCCGGTCAGAGCTACGGATCAGAAGGTTGCCACGTACGAGGGTCCTGGTCCTGCGGTCAGGACGCTCCGTCCATGTGAGGCCGCGGCTTCATCGGGTTACTCGCCTGGCCATCCAATAGTGACGTCGATGGCGCGAGCGTCCGGCCCCGGGGCATCCACCGCCACACGCACGTTCCAGGCACCGCGGGGATGTCCCGTCCGCGGAGGGCTGGAAGTTCGACCAGGCGAAAGAATCTTGATCTGCCCTTCGACCGGGTGCTCGTGGACGGAGTCGTCGTGGTTCGGGGACGGACGAAGCAGTGCTCCTCGGTGGCCCGCTCGAAGCGACGGGTTGTTGCCATGACTGCTCCGATGGACGCGACTGAGGACGCACCTACGGAGCGCGGTCCCGGATAGGCCGTACCGTCACCCGAAGTGATCGCTGCCTTCCGGGTCGTTGAGGCATCCCAGCGCTCTTGTCGGCAATCGCGTCAAACTCTTCAACCTTTTCGACGCGACCGCGCTCTGAAGAGGGATGAGGGCGCGTGCAGGAGCGCAAGGGCGGGAAAGGGGAGGGTCGTATGCCAGGAGTGGACCGGCATCAGGACTTCGAGGCGTACGCGCGGGACAGTCAGCGGAGGCTCTACCGCACGGCGTATCTGCTGTGCGGGGACGCCGACGACGCCCGGGACCTGGTGCAGTCGACGCTCGCCAAGCTGTTCCAGCACTGGCGGCGGGCGAGCGCGGCCAACCATCTGGACGCGTACGCCAGGACTGTGATGACCCGCACCTTCCTCGCCGAGCGGCGCCGCCGGCTGCGGGATCTGCTCGCCCATGGGCCGGCCGACCCGCCACCCGCCCCGCTCCACGCCGATCTGCGCGTGACGCTCCTGGCTGCGCTTGCAGAACTGCCGCCGCGCGCACGGGCGATGGTCGTGCTGCGCTACTGGGAGGACCTCAGCGTGGAAACGGTCGCCCGGCTGCTCAAGTGCAGCGAGTCGACGGTCAAGAGCCAGTGCTCACGCTCGCTGGCGCGGCTGCGGGAGCAGCTCGGCGAAGCCCATGTCTACACCACCGAGAGCTGAGGGGACCGCTGTGAGTGCTGTGAGCGACGAGGACGCCCTGCGGGTCAGAGAAGCGATGGAGCGTACGACAGCCGACCTGCCCGCGCTACCCGATCTGGCACCCGCGGCCGTGGCGCAGGGCCAGCGCCGCCGGGTGCGGGCGCGGCTGGCAGCGGTCGCGGCGAGCGTCGCGGGTGTGGCCGTGCTGGGGACGCTCGGGATGGTCGCACTGCCGGGAAGCGACGGGGATGGAGGCGGGGTCGTCGTACCGGCCGCACCGCCGACAAGCCCCGTCCCGTACCGGACGCCGGTGCATGTGGAGCCGACGCCGGGCGAGGAGTCCATGGCCGAGCTGCCGGACGCCGAGCGCAAGCGGCTGGAGGACTTCCAGCAGCGGGCCGCCGCCTCGCTGAACCGGACGCTGGGCGGCGCGGCCGGCGAGATCCGTCCGGTGGACCTCTCGGTGCGGCTGTACCAGGCGGAAAAGGACGGGAGGAAGTTCCCGGTGATCTTCTCCGTGCAGCCGCAGGACGGGCGGCAGCAGAAGCCTTGCCCGGACGCCCCGGTGAAGGGGATCTCCTGCAGCGTGGCCGAGTTGCCCGGCGGCATCCCGGCGACGGTCATGCTCATGCCGACGAACGAGGGAATCTCCTCCACGAACGTCACCTTCTCGTACGGGCAGAGCAAGGTGTGGCTGGCGGTCTCGCCCGACGACGCCGCGGGCGTGTCCGCCCCGGTGAACGGGGAGCAGTTGTTGGCCGCCGCGCGGGACGAGGCGCTGCTGGAGCTCGTGCGCTACGCGGACGAACACCCGGTGCTCAAGAAGCAGCAGTCCGTCCGCGGTGGGTGAGGCCCGGCACGCACCGTGGCCTTGCGCCAGCCGTGCCACATGGGATGTCCAGGGCTTGGCCGCCATGGGGGACGGCCCCCGGGATTCAGCTCAGGTGGCGGATTCACCTAGCGGCGAGGGAGCCCGAGAGGGAGCGCGAGAGCGAACACCAGCATGGTGACCAGCCATGCGCTGATGCTGTCGGCCGGGTAGAGGGCGATGGCCCACCAGGTGTGGCCGACAAATCCGTCGGGGGTGTAGGCGCGGCCTGCGACAAGGTTGAGGATGAGGACCATGAGGCCCACTACGGTCGCGGCTGCTTCGTTGATCACCCGCCGAACGAGAAGGGCAACGGCCAGAATCAGGACTGTGTTGCGGGCGATGTCCAATCCGACCAGCAGCCCGGCCAGGTGGGCAAGGCCCGCGGTGACCGCGACGGTTCCCTGGTCGAGAGTGCCGATGGGCCGCACCGCTGTGGTCTCCGCCTGGCCGAGGCTGCGATCCAGGCCTACATGACGGCTCGTCGCCAGGCGCAACCACGGCGCCGACCAGCGCGAGGATGCCGCCGAACAGCAGCGCGAGGTCCTTGTCCTCGACGGGCTTGTCAAAGCTGAGCAGGAACGGGAGTCGATGCGCGATCTGCATCCGCCGATGCACGACGAGACGTGGGCCGACTTCACCGGCGTCCGGCCGGACATAGACGTCATCGACGTCATCGACGTCGATGACGTGCAAGAAGACCCGGTGACACCGCCAGGCGATCCCGGTTCGACGTACGATTTCGCATGTGACCAGCAGACCCGCCTCGGCGCAGCGCCTGCGCGACCTGGCGCTCCTGCGCCGTGTTCGCGACCGGATCGACCGGGAGTACGCGCAGCCGCTGGACGTCGAGGCGCTCGCGCGCGGCGTGAACATGTCGGCCGGGCACCTCAGCCGGGAGTTCCGGGCCGCGTACGGCGAGTCGCCGTACAGCTACCTGATGACGCGGCGCATCGAGCGCGCGATGACGTTGCTGCGTCGTGGTGACCTCAGCGTCACCGAGGTCTGTTTCGCTGTCGGCTGCTCGTCGCTGGGCACCTTCAGCACTCGCTTCACCGAACTGGTCGGTATGCCGCCCAGCGCCTACCGGCGCGACGCGGCGCGCGCGACCGCCGGGATGCCGTCGTGCGTGGCGAAACAGGTGACCAGACCGATCAGGAATCGAGAAGCGCCACCGCTGAGCCCCAGCTAGCGTGCCCAGCATGGCCATCACCATTCACGCGAGCTTCCTCCCGCATGACGACCCGGACGCAGCCCTGGCCTTCTATCGGGACACCTCGGCTTCGAGGTCCGCGACGACGTCGGATACGAGGGGATGCGCTGGATCACGGTCGGCCCCGCCGACCAGCCCGGCACGTCCGTCGTCCTGCATCCGCCGGCCGCCGACCCCGGCGTGACCGACGACGAGCGTCGCACCATCGTCGAGATGATGGCCAAGGGCACCTACGGAGGCATCCTCCTGGCCACCACCGATCTCGACGGCACCTTCGAACGGCTGCGGGCCAACGACGCCGAGGTCGTCCAGGAGCCGACCGAGCAGCCCTACGGCGTGCGCGACTGCGCCTTCCGCGATCCCGCGGGCAACATGATCCGCATCCAGGAGCTGCGCTGAGCCGTCCGGCGATCAACGACATGACCTGCACGGACGGCACAGTGGAGGAGCCCGCGCACGACGGCGGTGGCGGCCTACTGGTGGCCACGGTCACCGACCCCGGTCATCCCATGCCTCCTTCAGGGCGTGCCTCGCCGGAGTGCTGCGGCTCGCGGACCAACCGGTACGACTCGCCCGCGAGCCGGAGCCGGTCCTCGTCGTCCACATGGCAGCCGAGCCGTTCCGGAAGACCGCGCAGATACGCGACGGCGGGGCCGGTGAAGCGGACTCTGCCGTTGCCGAGGTGGGTGATGCCTTCGGGCTCGGCGAGCGCGGCGAGCCAGGTGGCGTGGACGTGCTGCACCTCGACGGTGTACGTGGTGTCGGAGCCGGCTCCCTGTTCCAGGGCGAACAGGACGTCCCCGTAGCGGGCGTGATCGAGGACGGCGCGTACCGCTTCCTCGACGTTCAACAGGCCGGCGTCCACCTGGTCGTTGGCGAAGACGCGGCCGGGGCGGGCCCGGGCGTACGCGAACCAGGTCCCCGCACGGGACGGGATGACGTAGCCGACGGGATAACCGCCGGGAAGCCCGTCGTCCAGGCATACGTACACGATCTCCGCGGCATCGCTACGCTCCCGCGTGAGGAAGAGCTTCCGCTGTTTCAGCAACCTCGTGAGAGGTTCGTCGACGACGGTCACGTTCGTGTTCCCTCCTAGGGGGGCGGCGGCCGTTCCCCCCCGCCAACGGCCGCCGCCCGGCACAGCGCCCCTCCGGTGCTTGCCCGCGGTTGTCCGCGAGATTGCGATGGGCACTTGCAAACCATGGCGGCAGACGCTGGAATGCCCATGAAATTCTGATGATGCGCGGGGCGGAGCGGAGGCTTCGGGTGGGCGCGGGATCTCGTCGACGGCTTCGGCTCGCGGTGCTCGGGCCCGTGCGGGCCTGGCACGACAGCACGCCGCTGGCCCTGGGGCCCGTCCGGCGACAGGCCGTACTGGCCGCACTCGCGCTGCGTCCGGGGTTCCTGGTGAGCCACGAGCAGTTGCTCGACGGGGTCTGGGGCACCGAACCGCCGAAGTCGGGCCGCAGCGTACTGCCCAGCTACATCTACGCGTTGCGGCGGATCCTCGACGCCGAGAGCACCGGGCCGGCCGACTCGCTGATCCGCGGGGAACGGGGCGGGTACCGCCTCGTCGCCGACGGGGTCGGACTCGATCTGGCGGACCTGACCGAGCAGGTCGACGGAGCTCGGCACGCGAAGGCGACCGGCGATCCGGCCACCGCGCTGGACCGGTTGTCGGGGGCGCTCGCCCTTTTCGACGGCGAGCCGTTGGCCGGGCTGCCGGGGCCGTACGCCGAAGCAGAGCGGCAGCGGCTGCTGGAGCGCCTGCGCACGGTTCGGCTGGAGCGGCTCGAATGCCTGGTCCTGCTGGGCCGGTTCGCCGATGCCCTGGACGGCATCGCCGCCCTGGCCGCGTCCCATCCGTACGACGAGTCGCTGTCGGCGCTGCGCATGCGCGCCCTGTACGGCAGCGAACGCCAGGTGGAGGCGCTGGACGTCTATCAGGGCATGTGCGAGCGCCTGCGCGACGAACTCGGGGTCGATCCTGGCGGTGAACTCCGCCGCGTACATGAAGCGGTGCTGCGCCGGGACGACGAACGTCTCCTCGGTCCGGCCGCGGCACGCTCCGCCACTTTGCCCACGCGGCCCCGGCTCCACCCCGCAGTCAATGAACTGCCGGGCGACGCCGGACGCCTGATCGGGCGGGAGGCCGAGCTGGGGCAGCTGATCGCGCCTTCCACGCCCGGATCCGTATCGATCGTGACGGTGGACGGCACGGCCGGGGTCGGCAAGACCGCGCTCGTCGTCCGCGCGGCCCGTGAGCTCAGCGCCCATTACCCGGACGGTTGCCTGTTCGTGGACCTGCGCGCGCACAGCACACAGCGGCGGCAATCGCCGGAGCAAGCGCTGCAGCGACTGCTGCGATCGCTCGGCGCGGCCAAAGGCGAGTTGCCGAGCGACCTCGAGGAACTCACTGCCGTCTGGCGCGCGGCAACGAGCTCGCTACGACTGCTCCTCGTGCTGGACGATGCCCTGGACGCCGACCAGATACGACCGCTGCTGCCCTCAGGAGCGGGAAGCAGGGTGCTGGTGGCTGGCCGACGGCGGCTGGCCGAACTGGACGCCGACCGACGGGTCACGCTGGAGCCCTTGGAGAGCGGGGACGCGGTGCGAGGTCGACGGCGTCCGGGTCGGCCGGCGCGGGCCGACCCGGACGCCGTGATCAGACGAGGTCGAACCGGTCGAGGTTCATCACCTTGTTCCACGCCGCGACGAAGTCGTTCACGAACTTCTCCTTCGCGTCGTCGCTCGCGTAGACCTCCGCGAGCGCACGCAGCTCGGAGTTCGACCCGAAGACGAGGTCCGCACGGCTGCCGGTCCACTTGACCTCGCCCGTGGCGGCGTCGCGGCCCTCGAACGTGTTCTGGTCCTCGGACGTCGCCTTCCACGTCGTGCCCAGGTCGAGCAGGTTGGCGAAGAAGTCGTTGGTCAGAGACCCGGGGGTCGTGGTGAAGACGCCGAGCGACGACTGCTGGTAGTTCGCGCCCAGGACGCGGAGGCCACCTACGAGGACCGTCAGCTCGGGGGCGCTCAGGGTCAGCAGGTTCGCCCGGTCGAGCAGCAGATACTCGGCCGGCAGCCGGTTGCCCTTCCCGAGGTGGTTGCGGAACCCGTCGGCGGCCGGCTCGAGGGCGGCGAACGACTCCACGTCGGTCTGCTCCTGCGACGCGTCCACGCGACCCGGAGTGAAGGGGACCTCGACGTCGAAGCCGGCCTCCTTGGCGGCCTTCTCGACGCCCGCGGCACCGGCGAGCACGATCAGGTCGGCGAGCGAGATCTGCTTGCCGCCGGTCCGGGCGGCGTTGAAGGCCTCCTGAATGCCCTCCAGGGTGCGCAGCACCGTCGCCAGCTCGTCGGGCTCGTTGACCTCCCATCCGCTCTGCGGCTGAAGGCGGATGCGGGCACCGTTGGCACCGCCGCGCTTGTCGCTGCCGCGGAAGGACGAGGCCGACGCCCAGGCGGTGGACACGAGCCGGGACACCGACAGCCCCGAGGCGAGGATCTGGTCCTTGAGCGAGGCGATGTCACCGGCGTCGACGAGTTCGTGCGTCACCGAGGGGAGGGGGTCCTGCCACAGCAGCGTCTCGGCCGGGACCTCCGGGCCGAGGTAGCGCACGATCGGGCCCATGTCACGGTGGGTCAGCTTGAACCACGCGCGGGCGAAGGCGTCCGCGAACTCGTCCGGGTTCTCGAGGAAGCGCCTCGAGATCTGCTCGTAGGACGGGTCGAAACGGAGCGAGAGGTCGGTCGTCAGCATCGTCGGGGCGTGGCTCTTCGACGCGTCGTGGGCGTCGGGCACGGTGCCCGCCCCGGCGCCGTCCTTCGGTCGCCACTGGTGCGCGCCGGCGGGGCTCTTGAACAGCTCCCACTCATAGCCGAAGAGAATCTCGAAGAAGCTGTTGTCCCAGGTGATCGGGGTGTTCGTCCAGATGCCCTCGAGGCCGCTGGTGATCGCGTCCCCGCCCTTGCCGGTGCCGAAGGCGTTCCTCCAGCCAAGGCCCTGCTCCTCGAGCGATGCTGCCTCGGGGTCGGGGCCGACGTGGTCCGCGGGGCCCGCGCCGTGGGTCTTGCCGAAGGTGTGGCCGCCCGCGATCAGGGCGACCGTCTCCTCGTCGTTCATCGCCATCCGGTGGAACGTCTCGCGGATGTCGCGGGCCGCGGCGAGCGGATCCGGGGTGCCGTTCGGGCCTTCCGGGTTGACGTAGATGAGGCCCATCTGGACCGCGCCGAGGGGGTTTTCGAGCTCACGGTCGCCGGTGTAGCGCTGGTCGCCGAGCCAGGTGGTCTCGGGACCCCAGTAGACGTCCTCGTCGGGCTCCCAGACGTCCGCACGGCCGCCGCCGAAGCCGAAGGTCTTGAAGCCCATCGACTCCAGGGCGACGTTGCCGGCGAGGATCATGAGGTCGGCCCACGAGAGGTTCTGGCCGTACTTCTTCTTGACCGGCCACAGCAGACGGCGGGCCTTGTCCAGGTTCCCGTTGTCCGGCCAGCTGTTGAGGGGGGCGAAGCGCTGCTGGCCGGCCCCGGCACCGCCACGGCCGTCGCTGATCCGGTAGGTGCCCGCGCTGTGCCACGCCATCCGGATCATGAACGGGCCGTAGTGCCCGAAGTCGGCCGGCCACCAGTCCTGGGAGGTCGTCAACACCTCCGCGATGTCCCGCTTCACCGCCGGGAGGTCGAGGGTCTTGAACGCCTCGGCATAGTCGAACTCCTCGCCGAGGGGATTGGCCACGGCGGGGTTCTTGGCAAGAATCCTCAGGTTGAGCCGTTCCGGCCACCACTGGCGGTTTCCGCCGCCCTGAGTCGGGTGCGGGGCGCGCCCGTGCGCTACCGGGCAGCCACCAGCGCCCTCCGTTTTTGCGTCTGTGACGATTGCATCATGGTTCTCAGACATGGGAATCCTTCCGGACCAGGCGGATCACGGTGCTCGGAAACTGCGGGCAGTGGAACAGTCGGGGCGCAGACCCCGGTTGACGGCCTCGGTCTCGTCGGTCGAGAAGCCGTGGCCGCCGGACGCGGTCGGGCAGGTGGGCGACGTGATGACGGTGGTCCCCGACGTGCCGCGCGAACCGGGCCGGGCTGCCGACCGGTGCTGTCCGGCGTACGGGTCCCGCCGCCGTGAGCGCGTCGAGGGACTCGCATACGACGTGAAGGGAGATACGGCCCACGCGATCGCACGCCTTCGAGGCGATCGCCTCGATGCCGAGGTGATCACCGTCCCGGACGGTCCCGGACAGCGGGACGCGGGCGGCCGTCACTCCGCAGGCCGGCACCGCGCAGCTCCTCGGCGGCGTCCCGTCACGTCTCTGTCTCCTGCCGTACTGGAGTCTTCCTGCCCCTTGGCTATCGCCGGAGCCGATCCTACGATGGACAGGGTCTAAGTCAAGAAGCGCGTCAAACCCATATCCAATCAGAACCAGGACGTCCGCGGGCGAACTTCGTGTACTCCCGCCGAACCCGAATAGGTGCACCGATATGAGTGACCTGCTGGAGCGACTGCGAGGGCGTGGCTGGCGAATGACCTCCCAGCGGCGTGTCGTTGCGGAGGTCCTCGACGGCGACCACGTGCATCTCACGGCCGACGAGGTGCACGCCCGCGCGGCTCGGCGGCTGCCCGAGATCTCCCGGGCGACCGTCTACAACACCCTGGGCGAGCTGGTCTCCCTCGGTGAGGTCGCAGAGGTCTCCACCGAAGGCCGCGCCAAACGCTACGACCCCAACGCCCACCACCCGCACCAGCACCTGGTGTGCTCCGGCTGCGGCACCATCCGCGATGTCCACCCGACGGGCGATCCGCTGGCCGACCTCCCGGCCCAGGAACGATTCGGCTTCACCGTGTCCACGGTCGACGTCACCTACCGCGGGCTGTGTCCGTCCTGCTCCTAGGCACGGTCCGCCCTGTCCGAGGAGGGGCGCCCCGCACCGAGCGGGCCACAGCACCCCCGTCGGCGTGATCGCCGCTGCGGCTGCGGCGCTCGCCGTCGCAGGCAGCGCGCCGACGTGGTGGATGCGACGCCGCAGGGCCGCGGGCAGCCGGCCCGTCCGACGGCGGCCTCGCACGCACACTGTCCCCCGCACCCGTGCCCAGGGTGCGGGGGACGGTCATGTCCGCGGTCTCGCAGCGCCTCGATCGGGCGTCGGGCGGTCGGTCGCTCCGCCGCCGGCGCGACCGTCAAGGCCCGCTCAGCACCGACCTCCTCGATGCGAATCCGCATCGACGGGCTTCCTTGACAGTCCATATTGGTATAGGCCAATATCCGCTTGGCCTGTACCAATGATGATGTCGCGGCCTGCCGATTTCCCCGCTCCACACCCACCTTCTCCGGAGGTCCCCATGGCAGAGAGCAGCCACCCGGAACTCATGCGGCTGGCCAACTCCGTGCTCCAGCCGGGATTCGTGGGCACCACGGCTCCGGACTGGGTCCTCCGCAGGATCTCCGAAGGCCTCCGCTCCGTCGTCCTGTTCGGCCGCAACATCCAGAGCCCCGAGCAGGTCGCCGCGCTCACCGCGTCGCTGCGCGCCGAGAACCCCGACCTCATCATCGCCATCGACGAGGAGGCAGGCGACGTCACGCGCCTGGAGGCGCGGACGGGAGCCTCCCGCCCCGGCAACCTGGCCCTGGGTTCCATCGACGACATCGACCTGACCGAACAGGTGGCCCGTGACATCGGCCGCGAACTGCGGGCCGTCGGAGTCTCGTTGAACTACGCACCCAGCGCCGACGTCAACTCCAACCCGATGAACCCCGTCATCGGGGTGCGCTCCTTCGGTGCGCGCACCGATGTCGTCTCCCGCCACACCTCCGCCTGGATCCGCGGCCTGCAGTCCGCGGGCGTCGCCGCCTGCGCCAAGCACTTCCCCGGCCACGGCGACACCAGCGTCGACTCCCACCACGGCCTGCCGCAGGTCTCGGCCGACGCCGACGTGATCGGGCGCATCGCCCTTCCGCCGTTCGTCGCGGCCATGGACGCGGGCGTGCGCACCATCATGACCGCCCACATGCTCATCCCGGCCTACGACGAGAGCCTGCCCGCGACGCTGAGCCACCGCATCATCAACGACCTGCTGCGCGGCGACCTCGGTTTCACCGGTCTCGTCGTCACCGACGGCATCGAGATGGGCGCCGTCTCCGACCGCTACGGCATCACCGGTGCGACCGTCATGGCGGTCGCGGGCGGCGTCGACGCGGTGTGCGTCGGCGGCGAGAGCGCCGAGGAGGCCACCACCGTCGAACTGACCGACGCCCTCGTCCAGGCCGTCCTCGACGGCACGCTGCCCGAGGAGCGGCTCGCCGAAGCATCGGCGCGGGTGGAGGAGTTCGCCGCGTGGTCGGGCGATCTGGCGCGCTCCGCCGCCCCGGACGACGACGCCTCCGGCATCGGGATGGTGGCGGCCCGGCGCGCGGTGCGCGTGCACCGCAAGGCGGACACCGGCACCGAGTTCCCACTCGTCGGCGCCCCGCACGTGGTCGAGCTGTCCCCGACCACGAACCTCGCCATCGACGGCAGCACCCCCTGGGGCGTGGCCGACCCGCTGAAGGCCCTGCGCCCTGGCACCACGTCCGTGCGGCTGCGGGAGTCCGAACTGGCCGACACGGAGGACCTGCTGGACCGGCTGGCGCTGGCCCCCGCGGACGGACGGGCCCTGGTCGTCGTCGTCCGCGACGCGGCCCGCTACCGCTGGATGGCACAGGCCCTGGCCGGCCTGGTGCGCCGCCGCCCCGACGCCCTGGTCGTGGAGATGGGCGTACCCGCGGACGACCGCCCCGGAGCGGTGTACCTGGCCACCCACGGCGCGACACGTGTGTCGGGGATCGCCGCGGCCGAGGTGCTGGTCGGCGCCTCCTGACCGGCGCCTCCGCGACTGCCAACCGGCCGGTTTCTCAGGAGACTCGGGAGCGGGCGGCAGCCAGGTGAAAATTGACTCCACGAGTCGGTCCAGTCCACCGTAGGGGAACACGGGTTCGGCAATGAGTGGGTCCGGTCGTGGCGCCTTGCCGGACGCCGAGTGCATGCCGCGGCCGGTGCCGGCCGGGCACCGCCCGGCACCTAGCGCCATGCGGACGGCCCCTCGGCCAGGATCTGCCGAGGGGCCGTTGTACTCCTCGAACGCTAGGCGGTGCGCTGCGCGAACGCCTGCGCCGCGGTGCGGCGCCTCGGGTCGAAGGCGTCGGTCGAGCCCGCGCCCTCACCGCCCGGGGCGTCGGTCCACCCCCGGATCTTCCGCGCCACGCCCTTGAGTCTCGGATGCCGCGGCCTCAGCGCCAGCTCGAAATGGGACTCCTTCGGCACCTTCGCGTCCCCGCCCCACCGCACGACGCCGTCGAGTTCGGCGAGGACGTCCCGGATCACCACGAGCTCGTTCGGGTACAGGCCGCCCTTCACGCCGACCGGATAGGCGTGCGGACGGATCGCGATCGCCGAACCGGACAGGTGGTTCGACTCGTACGCCTCGCGCACCCGCCGGTCCGTGGTGTGGCCGCTCAGGTCGGCCGGGCGCAGGCCGTCCACCTCGTAGTGGAACCGGCGCGCGATGTGGAGCAGGATCACCGCGGCGTCCCCCTCGGCCAGGCGCACGGTACGGCCGCTGCCCTCGACCCGGTGCGAAGGGGCGTCGTCGAGGATCGGCCAGCCGTTGGCCGAGGTGCTCTCGCGCCAGAGGCGGGCGGCGCCGGGCTCGGCGGCGTGGGCGGGGCCGGACAGCACGGGCGGTAGCGCGGTGACCGCGGCGAGGCCCGCGCCGGCGGTCAGAACTCGGCGGCGGTCAAAGAGATGTGTCACGGCTTCTTCCTTCGGATGATCGCCGACCCCACCGCCCCGCCCAGGGCGAGCACGGTGCAGACGGCCAGGATGACCACGGAGGGATTGACGTAGCCGGGGACGGCGTCGTAGGCGGCGTTGCACCTGTTGTGCAGCGGGAACCACTGGCGGGGCTCCTGCCAGTGCTCCTCGCGGTACGCCACGTCGTAGACCTGGCCGGCGCGCCGGCACGTGTCGGCGATGTCATGGCCGCCGGCGAAGGCACCCGCCGACCAGACGACGGCACCCGCGACCAGGCACACGAATGCCAGGAGCAGCCACCACGCCGGACGGTTCCACCGGCCGGTGACCCCACCGCGGACGATCCTCCACGTGCTCCACCCGACCAGTGCGACCACGGCCACGACGACAAAAGCCACCACGCGTCCCCTGCCCCTTGCTTGTGTGCGACTACCTGTGTGCGACTGCTTCTGGTCGGCTACCTGCGTGCGGCCCTCGATCGTGCGGCGCGCAGATACGCCTCGTGATTCTTCTTGTAGGTGGAGACGAGGCTCTCCTCCTGACCGGTACGCGCCAGCAGTGTGTCGGCGAACCCCTGCTCGTACGGCTGCAGCTCGCTGTAACCGATCGTCTCGGGAAGTGCCGCGCCACCCTGGACGAGGACGAGGAACTTCTGCGCCGCGACAACCTTCACGTCGTCGAACGCGGTCAGCATGTTGTGCGCGAGGAAGTTGGCGTCCTCGGCGTTTGTGAACCGCTTGGCGTAGTAGTCCCGGAACCGGCGCAGGCCACCCCCGCCGTTGTAGTGGTCCCGCACGGCGTCCACGATGGTCCTGCCGGCATTGACGGCCCGCGCGAGCAGGTACCCGTCGGCGTCCTCGACGAGGTCGGCGAAGCCGAAGCTGGACGTGACGCCGATCTTCGCCAGTCTCTCCAGGCAGAAGGTGTGACCCGACGGGTACTGCTCCTTGGAGTTGCGCCAGTCCACGTAGAAGGTGAGGAGATCGCCGCCCCATCCCGCCACGTCGCCGCCATTGACGCTCTTCGGGTTCGACGGCTGGGGCGTGACCAGATGGCCGTTGGCGGTCGCCATCAGATGCTCGGCGCCGAGTTCGTGACCGGTGAAGGGGTCCGTGAACTCCTTCATGACCGACATGCCCCGGCTCTTGGCATGGCCGACGAAGTCGCCGTCGTACCCGCCGATGAGGAAGTCCCAGTCGGCCCCGCCGTACCGTTCGTGGCGGATGAACTCCATGACGAGCTGGCTCGGCCTCCGGTCGCTGCTGCCGTAGTCCACGGCGATGTCGTACAGGCGGCTGATGTAGTCGATGAAGTCATCGGCCGGCCCCGCAGAGCTGTTGACCGAGCTCGTGCCCGGATCCGACCCGTTGCGCCACACGTCCCGGTCCAGGTCGAACTGGTCGGCCCCGTTGGTGACCAGGAACTCCTTGATCTGGTTGAACGACCAGTTCGGCGGGAGGGTGAAGCCGAGATTGCCGGAGAACCCCCAGGACATGCCGGACACGAACGAGTACCGGGCGTCCGTCCGATTCGTCACGTTGTGGCACACGTTCCGCGACCCGTACACCCCATGGATGTATCGCTTGCCCTGGTTCGACAGCGCCCCGGCCACACCGTGGAAGTACGGGACGATCGCCGCGTCGATCTCCTCCTGGGTGGCGTCGTAGTCCACCGCGAAGTAGATGACCGTCCCCCGGTTGAAGCCGTAGCCCGCCGCCAGCGCATGGGCGTTCAGACCGTGCTGGTATCCCTGTGTGTATGTGAAGTCCGACAGCTCGCGCGCGTTGTCCTGGTAGATCGGGAACACCCGCAGCCCGGCGTCGAACATCCTCTGCAGCTCCCCCGGCTTGATCTCCTTGTCCAGGGTCGAGCCCGGCGGGTCGTAGAGGTAGCGGCCCACGATCCGGTACCCGTTCCCGTACAGCCACCGCGCAGGGCGTGCTGGACGATGCGGACGATGTTGGGGTTGACGTTCCAGCCGAACCCGATCGTGCCGAGCGCGGTCACCTTTTCCATGGTTCCGGGGCCGAAGTTCGCGACCACGGGGCTGATGCCCAGTTCCGTCTGCAATCCCATGATCAGGGAGTTCATGGTGGTCCAGCCCGTGCGGCCGTCCTCCGGGCATCGCACGTACCCCGCCACGTTGTCGTAGGTGGCGTTCACCCACTTCTGCGCGTCGAGGACCTTCTCATCCGCCACGGTCACATGCCTTTCACCCTAGGTGATACGACAGGGCAGCCGATCGCCGCGTGAGCCCCGGGGAGACCCGGCAGCCACACGTGGCCCGGTGCCGTGAGCGCGGACACTACGCATCGGACCTCTCCGCCGTGTCTTACGCGTTGTCGTGCGGTCGGTCCCGGCCGACCCGCCCGTCGCTCCGTCCCGTCCGTGGGCCGTACCGGTCATTGATCCGAGCCGTTCGGATGAAACGAGGACCTTCCTCGGCGCGGCGCAGGCCGACCGGGGCACCGGTCACCTCAGAGCGCGGGCGTTCGGAGTGCCCGTGCGCAGAACGGCAGCGGGGCAGGACCGTCGGGCGTGACCCCGCGCAGAGACGGGAGTGACTGGATGCTCATCAAGCGAGCAGCCCGGGCGGCGCAGCGCCGGTGGGCATGGATGGCGACCGTGGCGACGATGGCGGTGGCAACGGGGGCGGTCGGGCCCGTCGTGGCGGTTCAGGCCGCGGGCGTGACATCCACCGTGGTGAACTGCAAGGGCAACCCCTCGGCCCTGCAGAACGCGATCAACAGCGCCGCCGACAGGGCGGAGCTGAAGGTACAGGGAACCTGCATCGGGCCCTTCGCCATCACCAGGAATCTGACCCTGATCGGTGACAAGCACACGGTCCTCGACGGGAGGTTCGCAGGCCCGACCGTGACCGTCACCGGACCCATCCACGTGCGGATGAAGGATCTGTCCATCGCCAACGGCGCCGCCAACGCCGACGCCTCGGCGGCCGGACGCGGCGGCGGCGTCTTCAACAACGGCGGCACGCTGACGCTGTTCAACACCACCGTGCGCCACAACACGGCCGCGCGCGGAGGCGGCATCTTCAACGACGAAGGCACGGTGAACCTGACCCGCACCACGGTGCGGCACAACACGGCCGCGGAGAGCGGCGGCGGCGTCTTCAACTTCGGCGCCGGCACGGTGACGCTTTCCCACTCCAGCGTGCGCCACAACATCTCCGTCGACGGCGGCGGCATCGCCAGCAGCGGTGGCACCGTGGCGGTCCTCGACTCGCTCGTATTCCGTAACGGAGCGACGGACCAGGGCGGCGGCCTCTTCGTCTCCGGTGGGCTGGCGTCCCTGATCCGCTCCAGGGTGGAGCGGAACACCGCGGGCATCGCGGGCCCTCCCCCTGGCACTCTCGGCGGCGGCGGCATCTTCGAGGCCGGCGGCACGGTGACGCTCACCGACTCCAAGGTGCGCCAGAACCACCCGAACAACTGCGCCCCGGCCAACGCCGTGCCCAACTGCGTCGGCTGACCTCGCCCACCGTCCCTCAAGGGGCACCGCCGGGACGGGAATCCCCGGCGGTGCCCCTGCGCCCTGTTCGTGCCTGCCCCGTTCAGCTACGGCACGTCAGCCTCATCTGCGCCGCCGCATGATGCGCCCCCAACCGCTCCGCCGTCCCCCAGTCGCGCCCTCGGTCGATCAGCTGGACCGCGAAGGTGCGGTCCCCCTTGACCGGATAGCTGCCGACCGGGACCACGGCGCCGCGATGGTCGGTCTGGCGGACGCCGAAGCCGGTGTAGCCGGAAGCCGGGTCGGCGGGGTCGGCCAGGACGCGGTAGAAGGTGGGGTCGCCTGCCACGTCCATGGCACGGGTGGTGAAGGGTACGAAGACGGCGAGCGAGCACTGCTCGTAGTCCTGCCCGAGGTCCCAGCTCCAGGTCGCCGTGCCCCCGTCGTCCTTGGTGGGGCTGCCCGACATGGGGACGGCCGTGAAGCTGCCGTCGCACGACTCGTCGCGCCGGCCGCCGGAGGACACGGTGTACCAGGCGGCGTGCCCGTTCTCGAAGCGGCCGTCCTCGCGGTAGTTGCCCGTCGTGCAGCCCGGACCCGCCCACTCCTCGAACCCCGGCGAGCCGTCGTTCCGGTCGCCCGGGTCATCCGGATCCGGCAGTGACGTCGGGCCGAGCCTCGTCGGTATGCCCGGGCCCGCGATGTCGTCCTCCGCCGCCTGGGCTCCGCCCGCCCCGCCGTTCGCCTCGGAGCCCCCGATCAGTGCCGCGGCGGCGACGAAGCAGCCCAGAACGACCACGACTCCCGTCGCCAGCACGGTTTTGCGGACCCGGGAAAGCGTCGAGATCCGGCCCGCGAGCGTTTCGCGCGCGATCCACGACGTACCCGAGCCACGGCCGGCCCGCACCACGAACCCGCAGTCGGGACAACTCATGCCGGGCAGCGGGCCCCGCCTTTCACTGCCGCAACGTTCGCACGCCATACCAGGTCACTATGCAGGAACCCCAACCGTCACGGAGGGCGAACGCCTACACGAACACCCACACGAATGTCCCACCGAACATCTCATCGACGCCCAGGTGTACGCCGCCGTCCCGTCGGACCGCCGTCCGGTCACGTCCTCACGCCGTGCAGTCCGCCCGTATCTGCGCCGCTGCGTGATGCCCGCCGTCCACGTACCCATGGCCCCAGTCCTGACCCCGGTCCACAAGCTGGATCGTCAACTCGCCCTGCCGGACAGGGAGATCGTTCACGACCACGACACCGCCCCGCATGCTCGGCTGGTCGATCTGGAAGTACGTGACGATGCTGTCGCCGTCGTCCCCGTCCGACAGCACGTTGTAGCGCGTCGGGTCACCGGCAACGTCCTCCTCGCGCGGGCTCCACGGAATGCGCACCGACACCGAGCACTTCGTATGGCCATCGCCCGGACGCCAGTTCCAGGTGACCGTGTTCCCCCGGTCCCGGTCCCGTGCCCCCGACATCGGTACGGCGATGAACCGACCGTCGCACGCATCCCCGTCGTGGCCGCCGGAATCGACCTCGTACCAGCCGTCGCGCCCGTCCGAGAACCGCCCGTACGTCCGCACTCCGTGCGGGCAGCCCGGCCCCACCCACTCGCTGAACGTCGGGGGGGCCGAAGGCTCGGAACGTTCCGGCTCCGGCTCCGGTTTCGGCTTGGACGGCGGTTTCGGCTTGTGCGAGGGCTTGGGGCTCGTCGCACTCGGTGACGGCGAGTCCTCCGCCACGGACGTCGGGCCCACCCGGCTAGGCAGCCCGCCCAGCGTGAGGTCGTCGACCGCTGGACCGGCCCCGGCCGTCCGGTTGTCCTCCCCGCCCGTCAGGAGCAGGGCGGCGCCGGCCAGCAGCCCGCCGATGGCGAGCACAACTCCCGCTGTCGGCAGTGCCCTCAGCCCGGGCGGCGATTCCCGCACCGTCCTGGATCGCGCCGGAACGGCATCGACGGTGCACGAATCCGTCACCATCCCCGGCAGCGCGCCCCGGTGCGTTCCGCCGCATCTCTCGCACACCATGCGCCTCACTATGCAGCGGAGTTCGTACCGACCGGTAGGCACTCAAGCGTCTCGACGCGATATCGATCCACAAGATCTGACCTTGACCTTGTCCCAGGGGCAAGGCGCACCGTCCTCCTGCCGGGCGGACAAGGAAGACGCCGCCCGGTGACGGAGGATGGGACCGTGCACGACGACTCCCCGGACGCGCCCCCGGACAGCGCCTTGCGGGAAGCTCCGCTCACCATCGGGGCCTTCGCCGCTCGTGCGCGGCTGTCGCCCAAGGCGCTCCGCCTGTACGACCGGCTGGGGCTCCTCGCCCCCGCGTACGTCGACGAGGCGACCGGCTACCGCTGGTACCGCGCCGAACAGGTGGAACGCGCCCGGCTCGTCGCGCTCCTGCGGCAGATCGACATGCCGCTCGCGCGCATCGCCGAGGTGGTGGAGCTGCCGGGGGCGCAGGCCGCGGAGGCCGTGGCCGCGTACTGGACGGACGTCGAGGAACGGCGTGCCGTGCAGGGCGCCGTCGTGGCCCATCTCCGTGAACGGCTCTCGGGCAGGAGACCCACGATGTACGAGATCAGGACATGTGACGTACCGGAACAGGCGGTGCTCGCCGAGCGCAAGCACCTTCTCACGGACGAGCTGCCGCGCTGGATCCCGGCCGCACTCGACCGACTGCTCCGGGCGGCCGAGGAGTGCGGGGGCACGGCGGGAGCCCCGTACGTCGCCTACCACGCCGAAGTGAGCCCGGACAGCGACGGCCCGGCGGAGGCCTGCGTGCCGGTCGCCGACGCGAGGGCCGCCGAGGAGTGGGTGGCGGCGAACTGCCGTGGTGCGACGTCGGGGACGGCCCTCCGCGTCGAACCCCCGCAGCGCCTCGCGTACACCCGCATCACCAAGGCCCAGGTGGCGTACCCGCAGATCATCTCGGCCTTCGAGGCGGTCGAGGCATGGGTCGAGCGGAAGGGTCTGACGATCACTGGCCCGTGCAGGGAGGTGTACTTCGCCGACTGGGACGCGGTGGGGGCGACGGACGAGGTGTGCGACATCGCCTTCCCGGTGGCGTAGCGGCGCGGACCGCCACCTGCTGGTGCCGGGCAGCTTCCGGTCCGTACGGCGTTCGAGGACGGGCACCCGGGCCACCCGCCGGTACCGGTCCGCGGCGGAGCGCCGACCGGGGCGGCGGGGCCGGGCCGCAGCCTCAGCGCGCTTCGCGGAGTTCCTCCGGGCACGGCGTCCCCCGCGGCAACTGGTACGGCGCCGCCAGCCGGTACACGCCCGGGCGGGGGGCGAGGAGTTCCGTCCACTCGTCGCCCTCCGCGTCCTCCTCCGCCTTCAGCAGGCAGCCGGCCACGTTGACGAACGTCCGCGGCTCGTCGTCCGACCGCGCCTTCGACGCATCGGTCTCCTCCGGCTGCGGCACGCTCCGGCCCTGCTCGTCGACGAGGCCGAGCCAGGGCGAGTACGGGATGCGGATCAGCACCCGGCCCGCGGTGCGCACACGGATGGTCAGCTCGCCGGCGCCCGCCCGGTCCACGGTCGCCGGCGGGTCCGCGAGCGGCATCGGGTCGCGGACGGCGAAGAGCTGCCAGTTCGCGTCGGCCCAGACCCGTTCGAGGTACGGCTGCCCGCGCTCGACGATCTCCGCCTCCTTCTGGCCGCCGCCCGAGTCGGGCATGCCCTTGGGCAGCACCACGTAGTGCACCGCCCAGCGGTCGAGCCATTCGCGGTAGTTGTCGGCATTGAGGGTGTCGTCGTAGAAGAGCGGGTTTCGCTCGATGTCGGCCTGGCGGTTCCAGCCGCGCGCGAGATTGACGTACGGCGCGAGCGCCGACGCCTCGCGGTGGCTGCTGGCCGGGACGACCTCGACGCGGCCCTTGTCGGCCCCGGCCTGCTGGAGCTGGTTCACGAGCGGCGCGAGTTCGCGCGTCCAGGACGCGGCCGGAGCCGTACGGACGATGTCGTCGACGCTCTTGAAGCCGATCCATCCGTTGAGACCGACGAAGGCCAGGACGAGCGCGTACCACTTGAGCGAGCGCGGGGCGGCGTACGGCAGCGCCGCAAGCAGCACGACACCGGCGAACAGCATCGCGAGCCGCGAGACGTTCGAGCCGATCTGCGAGTCGACGACGAAGGTGAGGAGGGTCCCGGCGGCGTACACGGCGGCGGCGGTGCGGACCGTCCGCCAGTCCTTCGGTACGAGCACGAGGACGAGCACCCCGAAGAGGAACGGCAGCGACGTCGACGCCAGCGACATCGGCTGCGTACCGGAGAACGGGAACAGCCACGCCGACAGCGCCACGACCGCCATCGGGGCGAGCCCGAGCGCATACGCACCCGGGCGCCGCTTGTTCAGGAACAGCGCCGCCGCGACGACCCCGAGGAACAGCCCGGCGACGGGGCTCGACGCGGTCGCGAGCCCCGCGAGCGGCGCGGCGACCGCGGCCTTCGCCCACCGCTTGTACCGCCAGCGGTACGGCCAGCAGAACACGGCCGTGACCGCGCCCAGCGCGAAGAGCATCCCGAGCCCGAAGGTGACCCGCCCGGACAGCGCGTTGCACACGAAGGCGAAGACGGCGGCGAGCGCGCAGGCCGACGGATTGCGGACGGCGCGGACGCGGGTCAGGATCAGCGCGGTCAGTGCCGCGGACAGCGTGCCGACGATCATCATCGTCGTCCGCACGCCGAGCAGGGACATCAGATACGGGGACACCACGCTGTACGAGACGGGGTGCATGCCCCCGTACCAGGCGAGGTTGTAAGCGGAGTCGGGGTGCCGGCCGACGAACTCGGCCCACGCGTCCTGGGCCGCGAGGTCCCCGCCGCTGTTTGCGAAGACGAAGAACCAGACGACATGGGCGACGCCCGCGGTGAGTGCGGCGACGGCCACCGGGTGGCGGAGGAAGCGCAGGGTGCGCTGCCGCAGGCTGCCGCGGGCGGACGGTTCGACCTCATGGTCGGCGTACGCCGGCGTCGGCTCAGCGGTGATCACTTCGGTTCTCCCCGTCGTCCCCACGTGTCAGCCCCCCAGGTACAGGGACGCCTCACGGGGGTGTCACGTTGCCCGGACGCTAGCACGCGAGTTCTGGTGCGGCAGCGCGGACGACAGCGGCCCCGGCACGGTGGGTGTTCCGTGCTCAGGGCCGCTGTCACAGGTGGGTCACCGGGTGAACTAGGCGACGCGGGTCAGCTTCGCGCCGACGCCCGGCTCCTCCAGGTCGGACTGCAGAACGAGCGGCGACGAGGCCTTGCCGGTGCCGGTGCCGACCGACACCTCGCCGACGACCATGCCCGCCTTCGCGGCGTGCGGGATCGCGGCCCTGCCCGCGCCGATCTCGAGCTCGACCTTCAGGCCGGGCCAGCCGAGCGCCTTCACGTCCTTGGTCGCGACGACAGGGACGCGGCCGCCGAGGCCGTCGTCCACGTATCCGACGACCGTGCCCTTCTTCACGACGGTCGCCGAGCTGACCGCCGCCTGGGCGCCCTGGATCAGCTTGAGGCTGTCCTGCAGGGACGACTCCAGCTTCGCGTTGGGCGAGTCGCCGCGCTGGATGCCGAAGACCGCGCCGTAGATGCGGCGGGACTTGCCGTCGACGACGGTGTCGGCGGCCCAGAGGAGGTTGCCGCCCGCGGGCGTCGACGAACCGGTCTTGATGCCGCTGACGCCGGGGTTCAGAAGAATGTTGTTGTTGTTGTAGATCTTCCCGTCGATGCCGTCGATCACGGTCTCCGGAGTGTTGACGATCTCCCGGAAGACGTCGTTCTGCATGACCGCCTTGGCCAGCTTCAGCTGGTCCGACGCCGTGGACACGGTCGTGGCCTTCAGTCCGCTCGGGTCCGTGTACGTGGTGTCGTTCATGCCGAGTTCCTTGGCCGCAGCGTTCATCTTCTCGACGAACGCGGCCTCCGACGGGGAGTCCCAGCGGGCGAGCAGGCGCGCCGCGTTGTTCCCGGACGGGATCATCAGCAGCTGGAGCATCTGCTTCTCGCTGAACTTCTGGCCCGCGCGGATGGGAGCCGTCGACTCGTCCTCGGCCTTGGACTCCTCCTCGGCCTTCTGGTCCACCTCGATCTGGGGGCCGGTCTCCTGGCCCTTGAGCGGATGGTTCTCGAGGATCACGTAGGCCGTCATCGTCTTCGCGACGCTCGCGATCGGCGCGGGCTCCTGCGCTCCGCGTGTGCCGAGACTGCCGACGCCCTCGACCTCGACGGCCGACTGGCCCTCGGCGGGCCACGGGAGCTCGGGGGCCCCGCCGTCGAAGGTGTACTCGGACGTGGCGGTCAGCGTGAGGACCGGTTCCGGGAGCGGCCGCACGAGCTGCACGATCGCAAAGACGATCAGGAGCAGCACGACGAGCGGCGTCCAGATCCTGATCCGCCGCATGGCGGTCCGGACCGGGGTCTGGGGCGGCGGCGGCGTGTTCGTCAGCTCGGCGAGCAGGTCGAGCGGCGGCTTGGGCGGCAGCGGCTGCTGCTTGGTCCGCTCGACCTCGGGGAGCGACGCGGGCGCGGCGGGTGCGAATGCGGGGGACGCGGCCGGGGCGGGGGCCGGGGCCGGGTGCACCTCGTCACGGCGCAGCGGTACGAACTTGCTGGTCCGCTCGGCCTCGGTCTCCGGCTTGGGTCCGGTCTCCGGCTCGGCCTCGGTCTGCGGCTTCAGCTCGGGCGTGGGCTTCGGTTCGGGCTTCGCCCCCGGCTCGGGCGCGGGCGGCGGGGTGATCTTCAGCGCGGTGGTGGGCTGGTCGACGGCCGGCCGGGGCAGCGCCTTGAACACGGCGGTCGGCTGATCGACCGGCCGGCCGTCCTGCTCGTCGTCCTCGGCGTCGGCGTCGGCGCCATCCGCGTCCTCGGCGTCGGCGTCGGCGCCATCCGCGTCCTCGGCGTCGGCGTCGGCGTCGGCGTCGGCGCCATCCGCGTCCTCGGCGTCGGACGACTCGGGCTCGTGCGCCTCCGACGAGGCAGGAGCGGGAGCATGGGCGCCACCGTCCTCGACATTCGTGGTCGGGTCATCGTCGTCGCCTTCAGCAGGCTCGGACGCGTCGGATGCAACGGTCGGCTCGGACGTCGCCGCGTCCTCCGCCGCAGCGGCCGTCTCCGCGTCCTGGTCGGCATCCCCGTCCGAGTCGTCGCCGTCCTCGACATCGACATCGGCCTCGTCGTCGACCGAGGCGCCCGCCTCCGTGGCCACGTCCGTGTCCGGCGCCGGCTCCGGCTCCCGCGACTTGTCGGACCTGGAGACCCACGCCGCCACCGCAGCCCGCAGCCGCGCGTCGTCGCCGTCCGACGAGGCATCCGGCTCCGCAGGCGCGTCCGGATCCTCGTTCTCGTCGCCGGCATCGAGCACATCGGCCGAACCGGCCGCAGCGGACGACGCAACCGCACCGTCCCCGGCCGAACCGGAACCAGAACCGGAACCGGAAGCCGACCCCGCCGCGTCTCGCGCGGCAGCAGGCGACGGCAGCGTCTTGAACACCGCCGTCGGCTGGTCGATCGGCCCCTCCGCCCGCGGCGCCGCCGCCTCCTGACGGAACACGGCAAGCCGCGGATCGCGGTCGCCCGAAGTCGTCTCCCCCGACGACTTCTGCTGCTCCGACTTGTCGGGGGACTCGCCCGCCACCGTGCCTCCTCCATGCCTACGCGCCGCGAAACGTCGCTGTCCGAACCATCTACCAGTGTCCTGTGTGAGCGCTTGGCCCCCGTGCTAGACGAGAACGACATACCTACCGGTTCCCGTACGAAGCACCCAGGCACTCTCGACAGACCAATGTGAGAGGCGTCACCCTGTCATTCATCCACGCGGGGAGGCATGGATGGGCAGGAGCCGCAGAACACTTCCGGAAGAGCTTCTGTTGCTCGCTCTGGACCCGACCACGGGTACCACAGCGCAGCCGCAGTCGCTCGACCTCGGCCTGGCCGGAGCACAGCTAGTGGAGCTGGCGCTGGCAGGACGGATAGCCCCTGACGGGGATCGTATCGCCGTGGTGATGCCACGGCCGACAGGAGATCCGACACTGGACTCCGCACTGGAGCTGCTGCGCAGACGCGGCAGTCCGGTACGGGCGGTCCACTGGATCGGCGGGCCCCGACTGGGGCTGCGCCAGATCTATCTCGCGCACCTGGAGCGGTGCGGCATGGTGCATGCCGTGGCGGGCCAGATGTGCGGGGTGCTGCCGACGACTCGCTACCAGGCGACGGACACGGCGGTCAGCCGGGACATCAAGGCCCGGCTCGACAGTGCGATCCGCACCGGCGTACCACCGGACCCGCGGACCGCGGCGCTCGCCGCGCTGGCCCATGCGGTCGGCCTAGGCAAGCACTTGTATCCCGGGAACGAGGGGCGTTCATCGCGCTCCAGGCTCCGGGATCTGATCAGGCACGACCCCATGGGCGGCCTCGTGGCGCACGCCGTGATGGACGTCCAGAACGGTGCGGCAGCACAGCCGCGCCGTAGCCCGGCGGCCCCGCCCGGTCGCCAGTCCGCCGTACCGGTGCAACCGCGCCGCGGAAGCATGGCCCGCGCCGCCGCACACTGAGCAGTCGGTCCGAGCAACCCGATCGGACCGAATCACCGAGCGAACCGAGTCACCCGGCGAGTCCGAGCAGGCAAGAACAACACCCTCCACGGAAGGCCCGGTTCGGGAGCCGCACTGAATGCGCGGAGCAGTCATCGCGACTGCTCCGCGCGTTCGCGTTGTCTCGCGTGTCGTCATTTCCCAGCGCAGCCAGCACCATTGGTGGCAGTCTGCTGGGACGTAGATACGGACAGCAACGAACAGATGAAGTCCCTAGCCGGAGGTGCAGTTCCTGTGGCGTCCAACGTCAACCCCACCGTCAGGCGCCGCCGCCTGGGTCAGGAGCTGCGCCGGCTCCGCGAGCTCAAGGGCATGACCGCGGAGGAGGTGGCGGAGCGCCTTCTCGTCTCCCAGTCGAAGATCAGCCGGCTGGAGAACGGCCGGCGTTCGATCAGCCAGCGCGACGTCCGCGATCTCTGCGGGGTGTACGAGGTCGAGGACCACCGGGTCGTCGACTCGCTGATGCAGATGGCCAAGGACTCCCGCCAGCAGGGCTGGTGGCACGCCTTCGGCGACATCCCGTACAGCGTCTACATCGGCCTGGAGACCGACGCCGCGAGCCTGCGCGTGTACGAGCCGCAGATCGTGCCCGGCCTGCTCCAGACCCGGCAGTACGCGGAGGCCCTGATCGCCGGCGCGCTGCCCGAGACACCGGTCAGCGATGTCGAGAAGCGGGTGCAGGTCAGGATGCGCCGACAGGAGCGCATCACGACGCCCGACAATCCGCTGCGGCTGTGGGCGGTGGTCGACGAGGCCGCGCTGCGCCGCGTGGTGGGCAATGAGCAGCTGATGCGCGACCAGCTGGAGTACCTGGTGGAGCAGTCGCAACTGCCGCATGTCACGGTCCAGGTGCTGCCGTTCAGCATGGGCGCGCACCCCGGCATCACCGGGCACTACGCGGTGCTGGAGTTTCCGGACGCATCGGACTCGAGCGTCGTCTACATCGAGGGTGTCACCAGCGACCTTTATCTGGAGAAGGCGAACGATGTCCACAAGTACACCGTGATGTACGAGCACCTGCGCGCGCAGGCGCTGAATGTGGACCATACCCGGGAGTTCATCGAGGACATCGCCAAGGGATACGCCAGGTAACGCCCGAGCAACAAACTCGCGGGCGCGCACGGTACACCGTCACCAGCGTTTCCCGGAAGACCACACTGGAATATGCCATCCGGTCGGGTGAACGGCCGTTCTCATCCGGAGAGCCAGCCAAGTAGCGTCGTGATCACGCCGTCAGGAACGTCGGCGGCAACGACCAACCTGGAACCGGAGATGCACATGGCTATTCAAAAGGGCGCCCTGGACACGTGGACCAAGTCCTCGTACTCCGGCGGAAACGGCGCTTGCGTCGAGGTCAAGTCCCCCGTTGTGCAGGCAATCGCCGTGCGGGACTCCAAAGTCCCCGCGGGACCCTCGCTCACCTTCGTCCCGGATTCGTGGAACGCCTTCGTGTACGAGGTGAGCAAGGGTTCCCTCTAGGAGACCTGGTAGGACCTCGACCTCAAGGGATACCGAAATACCGGAACCAACGGAAAATACCGGATTTCAACGACAGAGCCCTCTCGACTGGTCCGCCGTCCCGGCCGAGGGGGCTCGGCTTTTCTCCCCGCAGTACCGCGTCAGCGCAGCTGGTCCACATAGCGGTCCGTCCCCGGCACGGTCGGAATGAACGGTGCCACCAGCTCCACCCGCCCGAGCTCCCCCGCCTCCAGGTCCGCGAAGCGGTCCTCCCAGCAGGCGCGCGGGTCCTCCTCCAGGAACCAGAGCAGCGTCAGGCGCGTGTCGACGCCCTCCACCTGCTTGACGTACGACATCCGGTCCAGCGGGAGCGGCGTCGGCCGGAAGACCGCCACCATGGCCGCGGATGCCGCGACATTCCCCTTGGGGGCGAGCTGCCTCGGCAGCTCGCGCGACCGCAGCCACTCCAGCAGCTCCGCCCGCTGCTCCGGCCCCTCGGCGTCGATCACCTCCACGACCAGCCCCGCGTAGGGGTGGTCGAGCGCGTGGTGGTCGCGCGGACCGGCGGCGCCGTCCCGGTAGACGGTCGCCACATGGTCCTGGAACGCGGTGAAGACATGCGTACGGTCCTGATAGACGCGGCCGTCACGGTTCAGCCGCTTGTTGATGCCGACGGTCCACTTCATGTGGTCGTCGTAGCGGCCTTCCGTGATCCAGTAGGTGGAGATGTAGCACCCCGCCGTCACCGGCTGGGCGACCGCCGACTTCTCCGGGTAGCGCAGGAGCTGCAGTTCCCGGGTCGCCACCCAGCGCCGCCCCGCGTACATCCAGGGCATCGCCATCGCGCCCGCGTAGTAGTGGTCGTCCTCGTACCAGCGGTTGTACGCGTACTCGTGGCCGGGATGCGGCTCGACCATGGTGATCAGGGCATGGCCCGGGTGGACTCCGTAGGGGCCGACGGCCGCCAGTTCCGCGTACACCTCGGACCGGGTGTCCTCGCTCACGACGCTCCCCTTCCTTCCTCCGGTGGACGGACCTACTCTGACGCACCGTCAGATGAAGGACCAGAGTCCGGAGGCACCGAGATGCTGCTGCAGGGAAAGACCGTCATCGTGTCCGGCGTCGGCGCCGGGCTGGGGCACCAGGTCGCCGCGACCGTCGTACAGGACGGGGGCAACGCCGTCCTCGGCGCGCGCACGGAGGCGAATCTCGTCAAGACCGCCGCGGAGATCGACCCCGAGGGCGCCCACACCGCCCACCGCCCCACCGACATCACCGACGAGGCGCAGTGCGAGGCGCTCGCGGCGCTCGCCGTCGAACGCTTCGGGCGGATCGACGCGGTCGTCCATGTGGCCGCCTGGGACAGCTACTTCGGCGGCCTGGAGGACGCGGACTTCGCGACCTGGCAGCAGGTCGTCGACGTCAATCTGCTGGGAACGCTGCGCATGACCCGGGCCTGCCTGCCGGCACTGAAGGAACGCGGCGGCTCCGTCGTCATCATCGGCACCCAGTCGGCGGTGGCCGCCCCCTCCCAGGTCCGCCAGGCGGCATACGCGGCATCGAAGGGCGCACTCACCTCCGCGATGTACTCCCTGGCGCGCGAGCTCGGCCCGCACCGGATCAGGGTCAACACCGTGCTGCCCGGCTGGATGTGGGGGCCGCCGGTCGAGGCGTACGTCCAGTTCACCGCGCACACCGAGGGCGTACCGGAGTCGGACGTGCTCGGCCGGCTGACCGAGCGCATGGCCCTGCCGGAACTGGCCACGGACGGGGACGTGGCGGAGGCCGTCGCCTTCCTCGCCTCCGACCGGGCGCGGGCGATCACGGGACAGTCGCTGCTGGTCAACGCCGGCGAGCTGATGCGGTAACCCGCACCCCACCTCCCCCTCGGGCCGCACGGGCGAGCATCGCCGTGCGGCCTCTTTTCGTCTTCCGCGCGGTCATGGATGTGAATAAAGGTCAATAACTCGAACAATTTTACTTGCTCTTGACCTTTCGACTCGTTGTCGTGGCCGCGTAAATGGCCACACCATGAACGGCGTTCACAAGGCGGACCCCTGGAGGGGGCAGGACATGAACAGTCTCGACTGGACAGTGCTCATCGGCTACTTCGGCGTGATGGTCGCCATCGGCGTCTGGTCCCACAAGCGCGTGGACAACGTCAGCGACTTCTTCACCGCCGGCGGCAAGATGCCGTGGTGGCTGTCGGGCATCTCGCACCACATGTCCGGCTACAGCGCCGTCATGTTCACGGGGTACGCGGCCATCGCCTACACCTACGGCGTGACCTCGTACGTCACCTGGTCCTTCCCCATCGCGATCGGCATCGCGATCGGTTCCCGGCTCTTCGCCCCACGCCTCAACCGGGTCCGCTCACGCCTTCATGTCTCCTCGCCGCTCGAATACCTCAAGGACCGCTACAACCTGCCCACCCAGCAGGCCCTCGCCTGGTCCGGTGTCCTGCTGAAGATCGTGGACGTCGGCGCCAAGTGGGCGGCCATCGCGACGCTGCTCTCCGTCTTCACCGGTGTCTCGCTCAACATGGGCATCCTGATCACCGGCGCGGTCACCGCCGTCTACTGCACGGTCGGCGGCCTGTGGGCGGACGCCCTCACGGAACTCGGCCAGTTCATCATCCAGTTCCTGGCAGGCATCGCGATGCTGGTGGCCGTCATGGCCGAACTGGGCGGCTTCAGCAGCCTGTGGAGCGTCTGGGACGAGCCCGCGATGTCGGGTCACACCGAGCCGCTCGCCGGCCCGTACATGATGGTCTTCCTGATCGCCTATCTGTTCATCAAGACCTTCGAGTACAACGGCGGCATGTGGAACCAGGCCCAGCGCTACATGGCCACCGACTCCGCCCGCTCCGCCGAGCGCTCGGGCCGGCTGTCCGCCCTGCTCTGGCTGATCTGGCCGCTGGTGCTGTTCTTCCCGATGTGGGTGGCGCCGGTGATCCTGAGCGACGAGACGAACGTCGTTCCGGCCGACTCGTACGCCCTGATGGCCGAACAGCTCCTGCCGCACGGTCTGCTGGGCCTGGTCGTCGTGGGCTTCTTCTCCCACACGATGGCGATGTGCTCCTCCGATGCCAACGCGATCGCGGCGGTCGTCACCCGTGACATCATGCCCGCCGTCTCCCGCAAGGTCCGCGAATGGGACACCCGCGCGGGACTGCTCGCCGCCCGCTGGTCGACGCTGCTCTTCCTCGGTCTGTCGATGGCCATCGCGACCCAGGTCAACTCGGCATTCTTCGGGGACATCATCACCGTCGTCATCAAGTGGGTGGCCGGTCTGATGGGCCCGATCGCAATCCCGCTGATGCTCGGTCTGCTGCCGTGGTTCCGCAGGAGCGGCCCCACCGCCGCGCTGCTCAGCTGGGGTCTGGGCCTGTTGACGTTCTGGCTGGTGAACTACCCGATCAACTGGAACGTCGAGGGCGGCGTCCCGCTGCAGTACCAGGTCTCCATCCCGCTCGCGGTCTCGCTGGTGCTCTTCGTCCTCATCGGCTACATCAAGCCCGAGGACACACCGGAGCGGGACGGGATCCTCGCGCAGCTCAACCCGGGCAGTGGGGGCGGGGCGGCCACAGCGGCCATCCCCGGGCCGGCCGCTGCCGGCGACACGGTGACGCAGCCGGCCGCCAAGGAGTAGACGGCAGCCGAGGAGCGACGGCAGGGGCGGGCGGTCCGTACGGGGGGCCGCCCGCCCCTGTCGTTCAGCCCTTCGGTCCGGCGTCCAGCCCCTCGGCCGCGCGGCCCCCCGGTCGCTCGGCGCTCTGTCGTTCAGCCCCTCGGATAGCGCAGCAGCCAGCCCGGCGCCGAGACCCCCGGGCCGTGGAGGGACGGCCCCTGGGTCATCTCCATGGCGAAGTCGTCGGCGAGTTCGAGGATGGTGGGCCGGCCCTCCAGCTCCGCGAGCCAGGCCGCGGGCAGGGCGGTCTCGCCGTGGAGTGCGCCGAGCAGAGCGCCGCAGAGGGTGCCCGTGGTGTGCGACGGGCCGTCGTGGTTGACGGCGAGGCGCAGGCCGTGACGGATCTCGTCGCTGACGAGGGTGCAGTAGACGGCGACGGCGAGGGCGTCCTCGGCGTGCTGCCCGTTGCCGAGCGCGGCGATGCGGGCGGCGCTCGGGATGCCCTGCCGTACGGCGCCGAGAGCCTGCTTCAGTGCGTCGGTGACGGGCTGGTGGCCGGGGCGGGCCGCGAGCAGGGAGAGGGCGCGCTGGACGGACCCGTCGACGGTCTCGCCGCGGGCCAGACCGTGCACGATGACGGCGAAGGCACCGGCCGAGAGATACGCGGTGGGGTGACCGTGGGTCTGGGCCGCGCACTCGACGGCGAGCTGGCAGACCAGCTGCGGCTCCCAGCCGACCAGCAGCCCGAAGGGCGCCGAGCGGACGAGCGCTCCGGCATCGCGCGCGGTGGGGTTCTTGGGCTTGTCGAGGGTGCCGAGGAACTCGTCGGCGAGCCCGGTGAGAGTGGAGCGGTCGGGGTCGCGGCGGGCGTACAGCCACTCCTCGCGGGCGAGCCAGCCATTGTCCTTGCGGCGCTCGTCGGGGCCCCAGTCGCGCTGGGTCGCCGCCCAGCGCAGATGGGCACGGTGCACGTCGGTGGGCGGGTGCCAGGCGCCGGTGTCCCGGCGCACCTGGGCACGGATCAGCCCGTCCACGGTGAAGAGGGTGAGCTGGGTCGCGGCGGTGACGGCGCCGCGGCGGCCGTACGCGGGAACGAAGTCGCCGACGCCGTCGGCACCGTGGGCTGCGCGGATCTCGTCGAGGGTCGTCTGCGCGACCCCGGCGCCGAGCGCGTCGCCGATGGCCGCGCCCAGCAGACAGCCGCGCACCCGGGCGCGGAAGTCCTGCTGCTCGGTACGGCCCCAGACGGCTGTGGTTGCGGTGGTCACGCGCAACTCCCTCCCCATTCGTGCGCAGCACTGTAATCGACCGCGTGAGATCGCTTCATGGGCGGAATCGAGCCGGAAGGGTATGTGCCCGGTCGCCCCTCAGGCCGGTTTTGAGCACCGTTCATGGCGGATTTCCGGCTGTGCCGTCCGGGATCCGCAGGGTCCGCCGCATGGCCCTTCTTACTCGTGTCAGGGCCGTCACCGCAGTCACTGCCGTCACTGCCGTCACCGCACTCACCGCTGTGAAAGGCGTCACGGTCCCTGCCGCCTGCACCGCGGTCGCCGCAGCCTGCGCGAGCTGAAACGGGACCTGCCGGCCCGGCCAGAGCCTGCGCCCCCGTACTCGGGGCCGGGTCCCGACGGGGACCCGGCCCCGGTCACCGCCGAGGCCCCGGTTATACCGAGGCCACCGGTCCTGCCGGGACCCGTTGCCTCAGTCGGCGAGGGGCAGCAGCTCCGGCAGATGGCCGTCGGAGGCCATGGCTGCCCGCTGCCGTTCCTCCGGCACCTCCCCGTACAGCGTCGTACGCGGCTTGGCCGGCCGCCCCGCCGCCTCCGCGATGGCGACCAGGTCCTTGACCGAGCGGTACGAGCCGTAACTGGAGCCCGCCATCCGGGAGATCGTCTCCTCCATGAGCGTGCCGCCCAGGTCGTTCGCCCCGGAGCGGAGCATCTCCGCGGCGCCCTCGGTGCCGAGCTTCACCCAGCTGGTCTGGATGTTCGGAATGTACGGGTGCAGGAGCAACCGGGCCATCGCCGTCACCGCGCGGTTGTCGCGGGTCGTCGGCCCCGGCCGGGCGATGCCCGCCAGATACACGGGCGCGTTGGTGTGGATGAAGGGCAGGGTCACGAACTCTGTGAAGCCACCCGTCCGCTGCTGGATGCGGGCGAGCGTCCGGAAGTGGCCGAGCCAGTGCCGGGGCTGGTCCACGTGCCCGTACATCATGGTCGAGGACGAGCGGATGCCCAGCTCGTGAGCGGTGGTGACGACCTCGATCCAGGTGGCGGTGGGCAGCTTGCCCTTCGTGAGCACCCAGCGCACCTCGTCGTCGAGGATCTCGGCGGCCGTCCCGGGGATCGAGTCGAGCCCGGCCTCCTTCGCGGCCGTGAGCCACTCCCGGATCGACATGCCGGTCCTGGTCGCGCCGTTGACGACCTCCATCGGCGAGAAGGCGTGCACATGCATGCCGGGCACGCGCTCCTTCACGGCCCGCGCGATGTCGAAGTACGCCGTGCCGGGCAGGTCCGGGTGGATGCCGCCCTGCATGCAGACCTCGACGGCCCCGACGTCCCACGCCTGCGCCGCCCGGTCCGCGACCTGTTCGAGCGAGAGCGTGTACGCGTCGGCGTCCGTGCGGCGCTGGGCGAAGGCACAGAACCGGCAGCCGGTGTAGCAGACGTTCGTGAAGTTGATGTTCCGCGTGACGATGTACGTGATGTCGTCTCCCACGGCCGACCTGCGGACGTCGTCGGCGATACGGGTGAGGGCGTCCAGCGCGGGCCCGTCCGCGTGCAGCAGCGCGAGGGCCTCGTCGTCGGTGAGCTTCGTCGGGTCGTCGGCGGCGGTCGCGAGCGCCGCGCGGACGTCCGTGTCGATACGGGACGGCACCATGCCGGGCGCCGCGGCCTCGCGCAGCGCCTCCCAGTCGCCGTACACCTCGTCGAAGTCGTCGCGGCGGTCCGAGGTCCGCCCGTCGGTGTCGATGGTGCGGTGCAGCTCGGTGCGCCCGGCGGAGGTGAACGCCTCCTCGGGCTCCTGCCAGGGCAGACCCCGCGCGAGCGCGTCCTCGCCGGCCAGTCCCGTCTCCGGGTCGGCCAGGGCCCGTACGTGCGGCAGCAGCCGCGGGTCCAGCCAGGGCTCGCCGCGCTGCACGAACTCGGGGTACACGCACAACCGTTCCCGTAGCTCGAAGCCCGCCGCCGCGGACTGCTCGGCGAGCTGCTCGATCTGCGGCCAGGGCCGCTCGGGGTTGACGTGGTCGATGGTGAGCGGCGACACCCCGCCCCAGTCGTCGATCCCGGCGCCGATCAGACGACGGTACTCGTCGTCCACGAGGTTCGGCGGCGCCTGCAGACAGCCCGAAGGACCCATGATGTGCCGTGCGACGGCGATGGTCGCGACGAGGTCGTCCAGCTCGGCGTCCGGCATCCCGCGCATGGCCGTGTCCGGCTTGGCGCGGAAGTTCTGGATGATGAGCTCCTGGATGCCGTGGTACGCCCGCGAGACGCGGCGCAGCGCGAACAGCGACTCCGCGCGCTCCTCGTACGTCTCCCCGATCCCGATCAGCAGCCCGCTGGTGAACGGCACGGAGCAGCGCCCCGCGTCCTCCAGCACCCGCAGCCGCACGGCCGGCTCCTTGTCCGGCGAGCCGTAGTGCGGCCCGCCGGGCTCGCTCCACAGGCGGGTCGCGGTGGTCTCCAGCATCATGCCCATCGACGGCGCGACCGGCTTGAGCCGCTGGAAGTCGGTCCAGGTCATGACCCCGGGGTTGAGGTGGGGCAGCAGCCCGGTCTCCTCCAGGATGCGGATCGCCATGGCCCGTACGTACGCGATCGTGTCGTCGTACCCCTCGGCCTCCAGCCACTCCCGCGCCTCGGGCCAGCGGTCCTCGGGCTTGTCCCCGAGTGTGATCAGCGCTTCCTTGCAGCCCAGTTCGGCGCCCCGGCGGGCGATGTCCAGCACCTCGTCCGGCGACATGAACATCCCCACAGTCTTCGACGTGGGAGGTACCCCCTCCGTGGCCCGAGCGCGGCGCAGCTTGCCGGGGACGGTGGCGAAGGTGCAGTAGTGGCACTTGTCACGGCACAGCCGGGTGAGCGGAATGAAGACGCTCTTCGAGTACGTGATGACACCGGGCCGCCCCGCCGCCTCCAGCCCGGCGTCCCGCACCCGGGCCGCGGACGCGCACAGGTCGTCCAGATCCTCCCCACGCGCCTGCAACAGCACGGCGGCCTCGGCCACATCGAGGGCCACACCGTCCCGGGCGCGTTTCAGGGCACGGCGCATGGCGTTGGCGGTGGGGCGCCCGGGCTGCGTTCCGGGGTGCGTTCCGGCATGCGGTTCAGGCTGCGGTCCGGGCTGGTGATCCGTCATGCAGCGAGCATACGAGCGCGAGGTGACAGCTGAGGGGGCAGATGCGGCCATGTGCGGCCATACTCGGTTGCCAGGCGAAATCCGACCATGCCGGCATCCCACACGCGATCGACCAGCCCGTTCGTCCTTGCGGCCAGGGCATTGCGCCGAGGGCTGTCGCTGCTTCAGCGACGGCGTCGAGCGACCCCCGCGCAGACGGTTGTTCATGCCCTGCGTGTGCGGCAGCCCTCTGCGCGGCCTGCGTTTCAGGTCTCGGTCCACCCAATGCAAACGGTCGCGCCATCCCGCGGGGCTCACCGAGCAGCGGGAGTTGACCCGATGACCACCACTCGTGCCCAGGCGGGCGGCGAGTCCGGCACGTAATCGGGGTTGTCCTCGTCCCACGAGCCGGCTGCCTGCTGCCGGGGGAACAGGCCCACCACCGTCCGGCACGGTGGTCGCGTGTCCGGCCAGGGTGTCTGTCCGTCGGTCAGGGCCACGATGACATCCGGTCGGGGGCGCGCGCGGAGCGCCTTGGCGAAGCCCGTGCGCAGATCCGTACCCCCACCGCCCACCAGCGGGATTCCCTCGGCGTGGCACAGCGGGTGCACGATCCGGGCCGCCGCGTCGCACGGCAGCACGGTGATCAGGTCGCGACGGCCGCCCACGGCACGGGAGATCGCGGCAACCTCGTGGAGAGCGCCGCCCAGTTCGGCGTCGCTGACCGATCCGGATGTGTCGATGACCACGGAGACCCGAGGTGGCCTGCGCCGGAGGCTCGGCAGGACAACGCCGGGCACCCCGGCCGAGCGTCGCGCCGGCCGGCCGTAGGTGTAGTCGTCGCCCGCGCCGGGGCCGGAGGTTGCCGAGCGGATCGCCGCTCCCAGCAACTCCCGCCACGGCTGCGGTGGGTGGAACGCCTCCTCCGCCCACCGCCGCCACCCCTTCGGGGCGGTCCCCGGACGGGCGGTGATGCCCTGCGCCACGCGGAACCGGACCGCGTCCCGCTCCTGTGCGCTCAGTCCGTGCGCACCGTCCGGTCCCAGGTCCCACTCCCGTTCCAGTCCGTCGGCGCCACTGCCGCAGTCCAGCCAGGCCAGGCTCTGCGTACGCAGCCCGAGCCGGAACTGGCCCAAGTAGTCCTCCATGAGCTCCCCCTCGGGCAGCTTCAGGGTCCTCGGCGTGACGGCGCCTTCGGGCCGGACCAACCCGTCGCCGAACGCGTCGTCGTTGATCTCGCAGTCCGCGGCGATGTTCATCCGCAGCCGTTCCCCCGGGCCGGCCAGCCCGCGCTCCCGCGCGACCCGGTCACTGCGCCCGTGATGGTCGCGCAGCAGGTGCGACACCTCGTGCACCCAGACCCCGGCCAGCTCCTCCACCCGGGTCCGGTCCACGAACGCCGGTGAGACGTAGCACCGCCAGTGCCGGTCGACGGCCATCGTGGGTACCCGCCGTGACTCCACGACGTGCAGGGCGAACAGCGCCGTCGCCAGGTAGGGCCGGACCCGGGCGGCGTGCAGTCGGGCGGCGAAGAGCTTGTCGAGGTCCAGTGCCCTCGATGCGTCCGCGATCACCGGCCGGCCTTCGTGGCGACCGCGGCCCGGGCCGCCGCGCGGTCTGCCCGCCGGGACAGGGACACCGCTCCGGCGAGCCGTTCGATCGATGCGGGAACGTCCCAGTCCTCCTGGCGCAGCGAGGCGAGTGTCGTCGCGGGGACGACGACCAGGTCCGGGGCTCCGGTGTCCAGCGCCCGGACCAGGAGCGCCCACGCCGCGTCCCAGCGGGACTTGTCCGGGCGCCTGCGGACCGCCGCCACCACACCGTCGAGCACGGCTTGGCGCAGATCCCCCCGCTCGGGCAGGGCGGCACCCGCCGGGTCGGCGAGAAGCACCTCGGGGTCCGGGAGGTCCATCCGGTCCAGGCTTGCCAGCAGCTCCAGCCCCGGTCCGTCCCCCACTGTGCCCCGGACCAGCAGGGAGAGCACTTCCCGGGAGGAGCCGGCCGCGGTCGCGAAGGCGATCAGGCACAGGGTCATCTCCCAGCTTCGAGGCGACGGCCAGGGACCACCGCGGCGCGCTTCGCTGCTGGGCAGCCGGTGCACGAGGCCGGGGCGGGCGGCGAGGAGCCCGCACACCGCACGTCGGGCGAAGTGCACGGCCTCGGACAGCTTCTCCGGGTCGAGCTGTGGCAGGGTCGCCCGGGGCCACGTCCCACCGAGGCCGCGCACGACGACCTCGTGGTCGTGGATCCACTGAAGGTGAACGAACCGGTTGGCCAGAGGCGGGCTCAGCTCCCAGCCGTCGGCCGCCGAGGAGCGTGGATTGGCGGCGGCCACGATCCGGACCCCGGGCGGCAATTGCAGGGAGCCGATCCGCCGCTCGAGCACGAGGCGGAGCAGGGCGGCCTGAACGGCCGGTGCCGCGGTGGACAGCTCGTCCAGGAACAGCAGTCCTCGGCCGGCCCGCACCAGCCGCACGGCCCAGTCCGGCGGAGCCATGGGGACACCCTGCTCCGCGGGATCGTCCCCGACGATGGGCAGCCCCGAGAAGTCGGACGGCTCGTGCACGCTGGCGATCACTGTGGTCAGCGGCAGGTCCAGGGCCGAGGCGAGCTGCGTCAGGGCCGCGGTCTTGCCGATCCCCGGCTCACCCCACAGGAGTACGGGCAGGTCGGCGGCCACGGCCAGTGTCAGGGCCTCCAGTTGTGTGTCGGGGCGCGGTTCGGTGGTGGCGTCGCGCAGCAGGGCCAGCAGCTCGCCGGCGACGTCGAGCTGAGAGGCGTCGTGCTGGGAGGCACCGAGCTGAGAGGCGTGGGCCGGGTCGGAGGAGGTGCCGGTGGCAGCGAACGGGGTGTACGTGGGCATGTGTGATCACCTATGGGTTCGTCGTGAGGCGAGTGGGTGCAGGGGACGGACGTGGAGGTCCCCGGGTCAGCGGGAGTTCGCGTGGCGCGGGTGGGTGCGAAGGTCACGGGGACGGCGACGGTCCGGGCGGATACGGCCGGGTCCGGCTTCGACCAGGCCCGCCCTGAAAAGTCCGTAGGTGATCCGACGCCGCGCGGCCGTCTCCAGTTCGTCCCGCAGCGCGCCGTCGCGCAGCAGCGCGTCGGGGCCCAGCAGGTCCTCGACGACGGCCAGCGCGCCGGCGGTGTCGCCGTGGATCAGGCGCTCGCGGACGCCGTCGAGGGCGTCCGGACGACGATGCGCCTTGTCGATCATCTGCAGGCAGGGAAGCGGAGTACCGGTCAGTGCGGCCAGCAGTTCCTCGCGACGGATCTCGGCCGGGTCGTGGTCCAGCGGGGCCAGTACCCCGTCGACCAGGCCGATCCGGTGCTGGGCTCCCCGGCATTCCACCAGGCGCGGGTGCCGTGCCCAGTCCGGAATCCCGGTGGAACCGGTCGGCGAACGCTCCGGTACCAGTGCCGAGGCGACCAGCGGGTGCAGCCGATCGGCCTCGATCGAGCCGGTGCGGATCAGTTCCAGGTCGGGGAGTACCCAGGTCGCCGCGTCGGGCAGGACCGGCAGCGCGGACCCGCCGTCATCCGTGGACGCCGCCGCGACCCGCAATGCGGGCGGCCCGACGCCGTCCCTGTCCGCGACCAGGTCCAGGACCAGCCGATGTCGGGCCCCGATCCGCACGGTGACGGTACCGGTGGGCCGCCCCTCGGCGTGGAGCAGGATCCCCGCCTCGGCCGCCCACCGGTCAACGGCACAGCGACGCTCTTGCACCACAGCCGGCAGATCCGGGTCCGTCACAGGACTGCCGTCGACGGGCAGCCGATCCGCCCCGGACCGGATCCGCAGCTCATCGGTCCTGCGCGCGTCCCACAGGTGGCGGTGCAGGTCGAGGCGGAACCGCCGGTTGGGATGCGGATGCGGATAACGGCCTGCGCCGGCCTCGGAGTGGGACCCGTCCCACAGCGCGAGGCTGATCCGCTGACCGGCATCCGCCCAGGCCGGCGGAGTCCGGGCCACGAGGTGCACCGGGTAGGCGCCGTCACGCCGCGCGGCGTCGTACCGAGCCAGGGCGATGGTCAGCCCCGGGCGCAGCAGTCCGTCGGGAGCGATCCTCGGCATGTGCCAGCGCAACAGGTCGGGAGCCAGATGGCGGAGATCGGCCCGCACTCGGGCCGCGAGTTCCTGGCCATGGGTACGCGCCGTGGAACGCAGATTGAGATCGACATCGATGCCTGCGGCGGCGCACGCCCCCGCCCAGTCCCCGGCGCAACGGCGGGCGGTCGCAGTCTCGATCATGGACGGCGGCACGGCGAACTCACGCACGCGCAGCCAGAAGGAAAGGCGGGAATCCCCATTCGCGGTCTGAGTGAGCATCAGCACTCACCTTGCGCGGACGGGACCCCCAATCTGCCAACAGAATGAGTCATCATCGCGGGGATCATACAGCTCCTCACCTCGATCTGTCAGGCCTCCGGGTCGGAGCACGACCCTGGCCCGGTCGCCGGCGGAGGAAGAGGTGGGCCCCGACAGGTGTGGGTTAATCGGCATGCGGCGCCGACCACTGCGCAGCGGGTGGCGGCGGTGGTCTTCCGGCTGTCCGTTGGCCACATTCCGACCAGGGCGGTCCCGAGCTCAACTCCCCCGATGGCAGCAGCAGGTCGCGTACATGGAGATCCAGAGCAATCCGCGTCTGGTCACCGACCCGGGTGAGGTCCGCATGTTCACCGAACGCCATGGCATCATCCGGGCGCAGCCTCTTACCCCACGGGAGTCTCTGTCCCTGGTCGAGAAGATGTCGGGAGAACGATGAGCACGACGGAACTCGACTGGTTCAAGAGCAGCCACAGCGGTGGTGAAGGCGGCGAAAGCCTCGAAGTCGCCGGCTGCCCCACCACCATCCACGTCCGCGACTCCAAGAACCTCACCGGCCCCCGACTCGCCTTCACCCGTGCCCACTGGGACGCCTTCGTCACATCCGTTCGCGGAAGCTGAGTACGGGCGGCACATGAGCCGGTACTTCGACATGGGCGACGAGACCCTCTGGAACTCCCGGCCTGGCAGAGCCCCACACACCGGCCGATGCCGGCGGTGGCGAACGAGGGCACGGGAACGACCTCGTTCTACACGATCACACGCTGAGGTGTCCCGCCCCGACCGACGGCAGCGGTCCGTGACCCGCGCTCCGTCGGGACGGGCGGGACGCGGCGGGCGGGCGGTGCCGTGTCACAGGTACCGCCCGTACTCGTCCAGCACCCCCAGCACCTCTCCCTCCCCCGCCGGCGGCAGCTGGAGGACCACCTCCGCCACGCCCAGCTCCGCGTAGTGCGCGAGCTTGCCCGCCGACGGCAGGACGGCGTACGGCACGACCTGCAGCGCGCCCGGGTCGCGGCCCGCCTTCTCCCACACCTCACGCAGCACCGGCACGGACTCCGACAGGCCCCGTCCGCCGATCGGCATCCAGCCGTCCGCGTACTCGGCGATGTGCGCGAAGAGCTTCGGGCCCGCCGCCCCGCCGACCAGGATGCGCGGGGCGCCCCCGGCGACGGGCTTCGGGTAGGCGCAGGACGCCCGCACCGATCCGAAGTCGCCCTCGTACGCCGTCGGTTCGGGGGCCCACAGCGCCCTCATCAGCAGCAGACGGTCGCGGCTCAGCTCGCGGCGCGTGGACCATTCCACACCGTGGTCAGCGGCCTCCTCCTTGTTCCAGCCGAAGCCGACGCCGAGGGTGAAGCGGCCGCCGCTCACGAAGTCCAGGGTCGCGATCTGCTTGGCGAGGGCGATCGGGTCGTGCTGGGCGAGGAGGGTGATGCCGGTGCCGAGGCCGAGCCGCGTCGTGACGGCCGCGGCCTGGCCGAGGGCGACGAAGGGGTCGAGGGTGCGGCCGTACTCAGGGGGGAGTTCGCCGCCCGCGGGGTACGGAGTGGTCCGCTCGACCGGGATGTGGGTGTGTTCGGGCAGGTAGAGCCCGGCGAAGCCGCGCTCCTCCAGCTCGCGCGCCAACCGCACGGGCGTGATCGTCTCGTCCGTCAGGAAGATCGTGGTCGAGATCCGCATACGGCTCCTCCGCCTTCGTCGCCCGTCGTCGTGTCCGTGGCGGGCCAAAGGTACGCCGTGCGGTGCGGGATTCCGAGAGCACGGCGACGCCACGACCGCGTAATCGTCCAATCCCCTTCCCTTGCCCCGTGGTTCATGGTCGAGTACCAGCTTGGTCGAGCCCACCTCTGTCCCTCTCACCAACCCCGGGGAGCCGACGACATGTGCAAGGAAGAGCACGGTGACCACTCGATCAGCAGACGCGGACTGTTCGTGACGGGAGCCGCTGCCGCGCTTACGTTGAGCAGTGTGACCTTCGCCGAGGCAGCTGCCGAAGAGACCACCACCGAAGTCGTGCGCGGCACCCTCCCGCCCGGCTCACCCGACTTCGTCCATCTGCCGGTGGAGATCCCGCGCGGCGTGTCGGAGATCCGGGTCTCGTACACGTACGAGAAGCCGGCTGTGCCCGCCGGTACCCAGGGCAACGCCCTGGACATCGGCATCTTCGACGAGCGCGGCACGGCGCTCGGCGGGAAGGGCTTCCGGGGCTGGTCGGGCGGGGCGCGCAGCGAGTTCTTCATCCGGGGGGACGAGTCGACGCCCGGTTACCTCCCGGGGCCGATCCGCGCGGGCACCTGGTACATCGCGCTCGGGCCGTACACGGTCGCGCCGCAGGGCCTGCCGTACACGATCACGATCACGCTCACCCACGGCGCCCGGGCGAAGACCCCCGAGCCTGTCTACCCGCCCGAGCGGGCCGAGGGGCGTGGGCGGGCCTGGTACCGCGGGGACTGCCATCTGCACTCCTGGTACTCGGACGGCAGGCGCACGCCCGCCGAGATCGCCGCGCTCGCTCGCGCAGCGGGTCTGGACTTCATCAACAGCAGCGAGCACAACACGCATGCCGCGCACGCCCACTGGGCGGACGAGGCGGGCGACGACCTGCTGATCCTCCTCGGCGAGGAGGTCACCACGCGCAACGGTCACGTCGTCGCCCTCGGCACCGACCCGGGCACGTTCGTCGACTGGCGCTACCGTGCCCGCGACAACCGATTCGGCCACTACGCCCGCGAGATCCGCCGCGCCGGCGGCCTGGTCGTCCCGGCGCACCCGCACGCCACCTGCATCGGCTGCAACTGGAAGTTCGGCTTCGGCGAGGCGGACGCGGTGGAGGTGTGGAACGGGCCGTACACGCCGGACGACGAGGTGTCCCTCGCGGACTGGGACGGCATGCTCGTGGCCTCCGTACGCTCCGGCAGCCGCTGGACCCCCGCGATGGGCAACAGCGACGCCCACCGCGACCCGGACCCCGTCGGCACGCCGCAGACCGTCGTCCTCGCCGACGACCTCACCCGCGAGGCGATCCTCGACGGCATCCGCGCGGGGCGCAGCTATGTCGCCGAGTCCTCGGCCGTGTCGCTGTCCTTCTCCGCGTCCGGCGGACGAGGGCAGCACGCGGGCATCGGCGAGCGGCTGCGCGTCGACGCCGACGAACCGGTGACCGTGCGCCTGGAGGTGACCGGCGCCCCCGGCCGCACGGCCCGCATCGTCACCGACCAGGGCGTGCTGCACACGGCGACCCTTCCGCCGGAGGGCACGGGCACGGTTGAGTGGCGTACGACGGCGGCGTACGCGGCGTACGTACGGGCCGAGGTGCGGCACGCGCCCGTCGTCCCCGTCCCGGGCCTCCCGGGGCCGCTGGCCGCGTTCACCAATCCGGTCTTCCTGGGGCGCTCCGCCTGAGAGCCGCCCACCTGTTCCTGTCCCTGCCTCCTGTCCCTGTCGGAACGGGCGCGCAAGCGCTGCCGACAGGGATGATTCCGCGTCGAGAAATCGCTGGACAGTGACGTAAGCGCTACTATGGGTACATAGTCATAATCTGTCGCGATTTCCGATTTCTCCGGGCTCCATGGCAACAGGTTGGGTGATGGCGTTGATCGGGTCGAGCAAATCCCATGCCTACAAGGGCACGTCGTCCAAGGCGATCCGCCATCAGTACGACTTCCTGGGCGACTTCTACCGGCTGACCCTGGGGCCCGAGCTCGTCTACTCCTACGGAATGTGGGAGGAGGGCGACACCCTCGAATCGGCCCAGCTGCGCAAGCTCGACTACCACGCCGAGGCAGCGAACGCCGTGGGCGCCGACCGCGTGCTCGACGTCGGCTGCGGATGGGGCAGCCTCATGCAGCGGCTGGTGGAGAATCACCATGTCGGTCACGTCGTCGGCATCACCATGAGTCCGGGGCAGGTCGCCTGGATCCGCGACCAGAACTGGCCTCGCTGCGAAGTGCGGACCGAGAACTGGTTCGACCATGTGCCGACAGCGCCCTACGACTCCATCATCGCCATCGAGGCGATCGAACACTTCGCGGGCAACAACATCCTGCGGGCCAAGCGCGTCGCCCGCTACCGCGAGTTCTTCGAGCGCTCCCACTCCTGGCTGCGCCCGGGCGGGCGCATGTCGTTGCAGTCCAACGCCTGGAACAGCCGTGGGTGGCTGTCGTCCCTGGTGCTGCCGGCGCGGCAACTGGCACCGCACCACCCGCGCGGCGGTAGGACGGGCAGCAGCAGCACGACGGCCGGCAGGAACGGGCACCTGGCCCTCAAGGACGTCTACGACGGGCTCCAGAACATCCGCGAGGGCTTCCACGCATCGCGCAAGGTGTTCCCCGAGTGCTTTCTGCCGACCCTCGCCGAGCTCATCGACGCGAGCATCGGCATGTTCAAGCTCGTGGACGTGCGCAGCGACCCGGAGGACGGCGTACGGACCCTGGAGAGCTGGCTGGAGCGGGCCGAGGCCAACCGGCGCCGCGGGGCCGAACTCATCGGCGAGAGCGCGGTGTCCGACATCCTCAGGGAGCAGCGCACAGCGCTCAAGTTCATGCGCGAGCGGCGCTACACCGTGCTTCGCCTGGTTCTCGAGAAGGTGTGACGCTCTACGTCCGCTGCCGCCGGCCACCGGCCACCGGCTAGCCGCTGACGGCCCTTGAACCGTGAGCGGACCGGCGTGACGGACATGCGTGACGGACATGCGTCCGGGCCCGGCCCCCGAGGAAGGGGGCCGGGCCCGGACGCATGGACTCAGCGGGAGGAAGGGGCAGCGGTCAGTCGGCGACGACCAACGACGGGGTCTCCTTCGTCAGTACCTCGCCGCGGAAGAACGCCGGGCTGCGGCGCTGCATGATCACCATGATCACGCCGCCCAGGACCAGCAGGCCGACGCCGATGACGAAGACGGAGCCGACGCCGAAGACCGCGGAGCCCGAGCCGTAGGCCGGGTCCCACATGTCGTAGAGGGTCTTGCCGAAGACCGCCGCGAGCAGGACACCACCGAGGACCGGGAAGAGGCCCTTGAAGACGAAGTCGCGGGCGGAGCGGAAGAGCTCCCGGCGGAAGTACCAGGCGCAGGCGAAGGCGGTCAGCGAGTAGTAGAAGCAGATCATGAGGCCGAGCGCGTAGATCGTGTCGACCAGGACGTGCTCGCTGACCAGGGTCATGACCGTGTAGAACACGCCGGTGGCGACGCCCGCGACGACCGTGGCCCGGCCGGGGACCTTGAAGCGCGGGTGGACGTCCGAGAAGGACTTGGGCAGCGCCTCGTACGCGGACATCGCGAGCACCGTGCGGGCGACCGGGATGAACGTCGTCTGGAGGCTGGCCGCGGCCGAGGCGAGAACGGCGACGAAGAGCGCGACACCGAGGACCGGACCCATGACGGGTCCCGCCAGGGCGGCGAAGACGTTGTCGGAGGTGTCCGGGTTGGCGAGGCCGAGGCCCTTGTCACCCGAGCCGACGGCCATCTGCGCGGCAACACCGGTGGCGAGGTACGAAGCGACCAGGACGACCATCGCGATGAGCGCGGCGCGGCCGGGAGTCTTTTCGGAGCCGGTCGTCTCCTCGTTGGTGGACAGGGAGGCGTCCCAGCCCCAGTACATGAAGATCGACAGCGACAGTCCGGCGGTGAAGGCCGCGAAGGACTGGACCGCGAAGGGGTTCAGCCAGGACCACGAGAAGTCCAGGCCGGTGTCGAAGGCCCCGCTGCCGGCCTTCTGGAGGGCCATGGCGACGAAGACGGCGAGGACGACGAGCTGGAGGCCGACGAGCGTGTACTGCACACGCTTCGTGGCGGTCATGCCGCGGTAGCTGATCGCGGTGGCGATGGCGATCAGGACGAGGCAGGTGAGGATGTGGACGGCCTTGTTGCCGTCCAGGGCGGCGATCGACTCGCTGCCCGTGATCTCACCGGCGAGCAGCCAGAAGTAGGAGGTCGCGACGCCCGCGAGGTTGGAGAGCACGATGATCGTGGCGATCACGAGACCCCAGCCGCACATCCAGCCGACGCGCGGGCCGAAGGCCTTCACCGTCCAGGTGAAGGAGGTGCCGGAGTCCGGCATCACCCTGTTGAGCTCGCGGTAGGCGAAGGCGACGAGAAGCATGGGCAGGAAGCCGGCCAGGAACACGGCGGGCATCTGCAGGCCGACCTCGCCGGCCGTGGAGCCGAGGGTGGAGGTCAGGCAGTACACGGGGGCGACCGTCGAGATACCGATCACAGCACTGCCGAGGAGACCGACGGAGTTCTTCTCCAGTCCCTTGGCCCGGACGCCCCCTCCAGGGCGTCCCCCTACCGTGTCTCCGGCCTGGGGTTGCATGTCCAGCTGAGTCATGAACAGGACGTTAAATGCTGCGGTTCCCGTATCCGGAAGCCTGAACTCCACTCCCTTCACCTTTGATATCCACAAGAAGAAACGCAATCAACCGGTGATTGAAAGGGTGAACGAGGACTTGTCCAGGAGATTTACAGGCTCAAATCAAGCAGTTCCCGAATGCGAAAACCGCAGCTGCGCCCGTTTTGCCCGTTTCTGAAATTTCCCGTCGGATTCATCCGCGGGTCGCCGGCCTCCTCGCCGGCGCCCGCCACTCCGCTCCCGGCCACCCGCTCGGGCTCAGCCTCCGGGCCACACGATCGCCTGCAGTTCGCTGTACGCGTGCAGGGCGTACGAACCCACGTCCCGGCCCACCCCGCTCTTCTTGAACCCCCCGAACGGCGCCTCCATGTTGCGGCCGATCGTGTTCACCCCGACCCCGCCGGCCCGCAGCCGCCGCGCCACCCGGAAGGCCCGGGCCGCATCCCCCGACCAGACGTAGTCGATCAGCCCGTAGTCGCTGTCGTTGGCGAGCGCGATGCCCTCCTCCTCGTCGTCGAAGGGCACGACGACCACCACAGGACCGAAGATCTCTTCCCGTACGACACGCATTTCGTTGGTGCAGTCGGCGAAAAGCGTCGGCGCCACGTAGAAGCCGCGCGCGAAGTCGGGGCGCTCCCCGCCCGCGACCAAGCGCGCGCCCTCCTTCTTCCCCAGTTCGACGTACGACTCGATCCGGTCACGGTGCGCCGCGGAGATCACCGGGCCCACGACCGTGCCCTGCGCCGCCGGATCGCCGACCTTCATGAAAGCCAGGTAGCCCGTCAGCTTCTCGATCAGGCTGTCGTGGATCGCGCGCTGCGCGAGGACGCGCGTCGGTGCGGTGCAGATCTGGCCGCTGTAGAAGGCGAAGGTGGTGCCGATGCCCATGACCGCGGAGTCGAGATCGGCGTCGTCGAAGACGACCGCCGCGCCCTTGCCGCCCAGCTCCATCAGCTGCCGTTTCATCGCCCCGCCGCACACCTCGCCGATGCGCTGCCCGACGGCCGTGGAGCCGGTGAAGCTGACCATGTCGACGTCAGGCGAGTCGACGGCCGCCTCCCCCACCTCCGTGCGGGAGCCGCTCACGACATTGACCACCCCAGGCGGCGCGCCCGCCTCCGCCAGCGCCTCGGCCATCCGGTACACGGACAGCGGGTCCTGCGGGGCGGGCTTCACGACGACCGTGTTGCCCATGGCGAGGGCTGGGGCGACCTTGCCGGCCGGATTCGCCCACGGGTTGTTGTACGAGGTGATGCAGGTGACCACGCCGACCGGGCGACGGGCGGCGAGCGCGCCGAAGATCCCGGCCTTCCCCATCGGGCCCGCCTCGTTGATCTGCGGCGGCAACCCCTGCTCGGCGGGCTCCAGCGCGCCCTTCGCGTACCGCCGGAAGCGGGAGACACCGACCGCGACCTGCATGCCGCGGGCCGTCCCGGTCGTCGCGCCGGTCTCGGCGCGGGCGAGCTCCGCGTACATGTCGAACTCACGCTGGATCACGTCCGCGGCCCGGTCCAGAATCGCCGCACGCTCCTCCGGGGCGGTGCCGGACCAGGACACGAAGGCCTCCCGGGCGGCTGCCGCGGCCTCGTACACCTGGTCGCGGCTCGCCTCGGGCGCGAGGCCGACGACCTCCTCGGTCGCGGGGTCGACGACCTCGTAGTGGCCGCCGTCCGGCTCGACCCACTCCCCTCCTATGTACAGCCGCTGCCCGGCGGGCCCATCGGCGCTCACCTGGTGCTCACCGTCCTGGTGTCGAGGCCCGAGCGCAGCACTTTGCCCGGAATCGCGCCCGTGATCTCGTCGTCGCGCACGGTCTCGACGCCGTTGACGCGTACGGACACGATCCCGACCGCCCGCGAGTCGAGCCGCGGGCTGTCCCCCGGCAGGTCGTGGACGAGGGTCGCCGGGCCCGCGTCGATCCGCTCCGGGTCGAGGAGCACCAGGTCGGCGTGGAAGCCCTCGACGATCCGGCCGCGCTCGCGCAGGCCGAAGAGCTGCGCCGGGTCGTCGGTGAGCATCTTCACCGCCTCCTCGAGGGAGGCGAGCCTGCGTCCGCGCAGACAGTCCCCGATGAAGCGCGTGGTGTACGGCGCCCCGCACATCCGGTCCAGGTGTGCGCCCGCGTCGGAGCCGCCGAGCATGACGTCCTCGTGCTGCCAGGTCTCGGCGCGCAGGGTCCAGCTGGCCGGGTCGTTGTCGGTGGGCATCGGCCACAGGACCGTGCGCAGGTCGTCGTTGGCGCAGATCTCGACCAGGCACCGGAAGGGGTCCTGGCCGCGCTCGGCCGCGATGTCGTTCACGACCCGGCCGCTCAGGCCCTCGTTCTCCGCGCTGTACGTGTCGCCGATGACGTAACGGCCGAAGTCGGCCAGGCGCCGGAAGACGCCCGCCTCCTTGGAGTCGGCGCGGCGCAGCATCTCGGCGCGGACCGCGGGTTCGCGGAGCTTCGCGATCCGCTCCGGGACGGGCAGGCCCAGGATCTCGCCCCACCCCGGGATGAGGTTGAGCGCGCAGAAGGTGCCGAGCGACATGTTCATGGGGGTGAGGATCGGCATGGTGAGCGCGACGATCCGGCCGCCGGCCTTGCGGGCGCGTTCGCTCGGGACCAGCTGGCGCGGTACGCGTTCGGGTACGGCGGCGTCGACGGTGAGCACGTTCCAGTTGAGCGGGCGGCCCGCGGCGGCGCTCATCTCGACGAAGAGGTCGATCTCCTCGTCCGAGAACTGGTCGAGGCAGCCCGCGACGATCGCCTCGAGCTGGGTGCCCTCGTGCTCGGCGACGGCGCGGGAGAGGGCGAGGAGTTCGGCGGGCCCGGCGTGGCGGGAGGCGACGGGCTGTCCGTCACCGTCCGAGTGGGTGGACGACTGAGTGGTGGACAGACCCCAGGCTCCGGCGTCCATCGCGTCGTGCAACAGCCGCACCATGGCGTCGAGCTGCTCGGGCGTGGGCCGGGCGCCGACCGCGTCCGGGCCCATGACGTGCCGGCGCAGGGCGCAGTGGCCCACCATGAAGCCCGCGTTGACGGCGATGCGGCCGTCGAGGGCGTTCAGGTACTCGCCGAAGGTGTGCCAGTTCCAGGGCGCGCCCTCTTCGAGCGCGACCAGGGACATGCCCTCGACCTTGGACATCATGCGGCGCGTGTAGTCGGCGTCCTCGGGGCGGTCCGGGTTGAGCGGCGCGAGCGTGAATCCGCAGTTGCCACCCGCGACGGTGGTCACGCCGTGGTTCATGGAGGGCGTGGCGTACGGATCCCAGAACAACTGGGCGTCGTAGTGCGTGTGGGGGTCGACGAAGCCGGGCGTGAGGACGAGCCCGGTCGCGTCCTCGCTCGTCGTGGCGTCCTCGGTGACGGTGCCGGGCTCGGCGATGACGGCGATGCGGCCGTCGCGGAGGCCGACGTCCGCGGTGCAGGCGGGGGCGCCGGTGCCGTCCACGACGGTGGCGCCCTTGATCAGGTGGTCCAGCATGGGTGGCGTCCCTTTCGTCACTCGTCGGGTGCCCCGGTCGGAGGTCTCCGCGGCTGGCCGCAGCCGCGGAGACCTCCGGCCGGGCGGTGCGAACGGCGATCCGGGAAGACGCCGCCCGCGGTCTTTGGGGGTGAGGCGTTTCCCCCACCCCGCCCCTTTCCGCACCGGGGCCGGCCCCAGGCCCTCTGGCCCCGCGTCCTCAAACGCCGGACGGGCTGCGTAGTCAGGCCCGCCGGCGTTTGAGGCGCGAGGTTCGGGGCGGAGCCCCCGGACGGGGTCCCCGGTGCGGAAAGGGGCGGAGGGGAGGGCCCGCCGCAGGCGCCCCCCACGGCCGGGGCCGGGCCGAGAGCCGGGTGAGGCCGGGGCGCGGGGTCGGGCGCCGGTGCTGGGCCCGGAGCCCGGGGTCGAGCCCGCGGGCCGGGGGCCCGGGGACCCGGGGGCCGGGGACCCGGGGACCCGGGGGCCGGGGACCCGGGGACCCGGGGGCCGAGCTCATGGTCAGGCTGCCTCGCGGAAGCGGGTCGTCCGGTGGACCGGATCCGTGTCGATCTCCGGGATCACGTGCTTGCCGAGGAGCTTGATGGTGTTCATCGTGTCCTCGTACGACACCCCCGTCGGCAGACCGAACGACAGCTGGTCCGCCCCCGACTGCTCCCACCGCTTGCACTGCGCGAGCACCTCGGAGGGATCACCGCAGATCATCAGCTCCTCGGCGATCAGCAGCTCGATGATCTCGGCGTTGTACTCGGGGAGCAGTTCGGGCCACTGCGGGATGACCTCGGGCCGCGGGAAGGTGTCGTGGTAGCGGAAGACCAGCGACTGGAACCGGTTCAGATTGGCGTTGACGGCGATCTCGACCGCCTTGTCGTGGGTCTCGGCGCAGATCGCGGTCGAGGTGACCATGACGTTGTCGTTGACGAAGGCACCGATGGCCTTCGCCTCCCGGATCGCGGTCTTGTACTCCTCCAGCACCCACTCCATGTCGGAGACCTTCTGGACGCTGAAGCCGAGGACGCCCAGGCCCTTCCTGGCGGCCATCGCGTACGAGGAGGGAGAGCCGGCGGCGTACCACATGGCCGGGTGGGCCTTGCCGTACGGCTTGGGGAAGACCTTGCGCGGAGGCAGCGACCAGTGCTTGCCCTGGAACCCCTCGTACTCCTCCTGGAGGAACATCTTGGGGAACTCGGCGATGGTCTCTTCCCAGATCTCCTTGGTGTGGTTCATGTCCTCGATGCCGGGAAGGAAGCCGAGGATCTCGTGGCTGCCCGCACCGCGGCCGGTACCGAACTCGAAGCGCCCCTGGGAGAGGTGGTCGAGCATGGCGACCTTTTCGGCCACCTTGACGGGGTGGTTGACCTGGGCGAGAGGGTTGAAGATGCCCGAGCCGAGATGGATGCGCTCGGTGGCGTGCGCGAGGTAGCCGAGGAAGACCTCGTTCGCCGACAGGTGCGAGTACTCCTCCAGGAAGTGGTGCTCGGAGGCCCAGGCGTACTTGAAGCCCGACTTGTCGGCCTGGATGACGTACTCGGTCTCCTCGATCAGCGCCTTGTGCTCTGCCTCGGGGTCGACCTTGGACCGCGCCTCAGGCACGTATCCCTGCACAAAGAGACCGAATTCCAAGGGGTTCACCGTCCTTCTATTTCTGACACACCGTCAGATCTGAATGGGTCGACTGTTCCACCGGGCGCCCGGGGCGTCAATACCTGACGATGCGTCAGAGAATGCTGACGCCCGCCAGCCAGCCGCCGTCGATGACGAACGGCTGGCCCGTGATGTACGAGGAGTCGTCGCTGGACAGGAACAGCGCCAGCCGCGCCACCTCCTCCGGCTGCCCGACCCGCCCCAGTGGCACCACCTTGCGGTAGAGCTCGTCCACGGCCGCCCGGTCGACGCCCTCCGGCATGCTCATCGGGGTGTCCACGGCCCCGGGACACACCGCGTTGACCCGGATCTTCCTCGGGGCCAGCTCCACGGCCGCGACCCGGGTCAGACCGAGGACGGCGTGCTTGGTCGCGGCATACGCCCCCACGCCGGCCATGCCTGTCAGGGCCGTGTACGAGGCGGTGTTGACGATCGTCCCGCCGCCGGCCGCCTCGATCTCGGGGGCGACGTTCCTGATCCCCAGGAAGCAGCCGACCTGGTTGACCTGGACGATCTGCTGGAACTCCTCGAGCGGCGTGGACACCAGCTCGTTGAAGCGCAGAATGCCCGCGTTGTTCACCAGGCCGTCGATCCGCCCGAAGGCCTCCTTCGCGGTCGCGACGGCTGCCGCCCAGTCGGCCTCCCGTGTCACGTCGAGACGGACGTACTTCGCGCTGTCCTCGCCCAGCTCCTTGGCCAGGGCCTCCCCCTGGTCGTCGAGCACGTCACCGAGGACGACCTTCGCCCCTTCGGCCGCGAACAGCCGCGCCTCCTGCTCGCCCTGTCCGCGCGACGCGCCCGTGATGACGACGACACGTCCGTCCAGCTTGCCCATGCCCGTACTCCTAACGGTTGAGGTGCGGAGCCACATCGGCGGCGAAGGCCGCCATCTGGTCGGTGAGTTCGGTGCGGCTCCGACTGCGGAAGCGCACCTGGATCTGGTCCACTCCCATCGCGCCGTACGCGCGCAGCGACTCGGCGAGCGCGTCCGGTTTGCCGGCGAGGGTACGGCGGCCGACGTCCCAGGAGGCGTCGCCGACGTACAGCGGCTCGGTGATCGCGCCGATCTCCATGGGATCGGTGACCCCCGCCTCCTCGCGCAGCGCCCTGAGCTTCGCGATCCGGCCCGGGAGCCGGTCGCGCGGATCGCCCTGCGGCAGCCACCCGTCGCCCTTGAGCGCGGCCCTGCGCACGGCGGCGGGCGAGGAGCCGCCGACCCAGATGGGCACGCGGGCCTGCGCGGGCCGGGGCCTCTGCCCGAGCCCCTCGAAGGCGAACCGCTCCCCCGCGAAGCTCGGGAACTCCTCCGGCCCGAGTGCCGCCCTGAGCGCATCGATCGTCTCGTCGAGCACGGGCCCGCGCCGCTCGAAGTCCGCCCCGAGCGCGTCGAACTCCTCGCGTACGTGACCGGCGCCCACGCCGAGGACCAGTCGGCCGGAGGAGAGGTGGTCGAGGGTCGCGTACTGCTTGGCGGTGAGAAGCGGATGGCGCAGTCCGACGACGGCGACATGGCTGAGGAGCCGGACGCGCTCGGTGGTCGCGGCGAGGAAGGAGAGCGTGGCGACGGGGTCGTACCAGACGGTCGACATCGCGGCGGCGAGCCGGTGCGGAATGGCCACATGGTCGCAGGACGCGAGGTAGTCGAAGCCCGACCTGTCGGCGGTGCGGGCGATCTCGACGAGGTCACCGGGGCCGGCGGTGGCCTCCCAGGGCTCGGCGTAGATGGTGCTCTGCGACTGGACCGGAAGCTGCATCCCGTAGACCACCATGATCCATCCCCTTTACCTGACGCTCCGTCATATTCGATGAACCACCATGGTCTTTGCTGACGCCCCATCAGACAAGGGGTGTGCGGGGTGCGGGCGTCCGGCTTTCCGGGGCTGCCTAGAGTGCTCCCCATGAGCCACCCGCCCCTCACCCCGCCCACGGACGCCCCCGAGCCGAGTCCCGTCCCCGAGCTTCTGGCCTCGGCCGAGCGCGCAGCTGCGGACGGCGACTGGATCGCGGCGGGTCGCGCCTGGGTGGAGGCCGCGATGCAGGCGAGCCTCGACGGGGCGAACCAGGCATCACGGACGGCCGCTCCTCGGCTGAGACCCCTCGCGGACGCGGGCTCTGCGGATGCGGCGGCGTTGCTGGCCGGGATCCTCCTGGAGTACTACGAGGAGTCCGCGCTGCCGACGGCCGTTCGATACGCGGAGGCGGCGGCCACGGCGGGGCACCCTGCGGGACAGCGCACATACGGCTTCATGCTGGTCAACGGCCTGGGCGTGGAGAAGGACGAGGATCGGGCGGCGAAGCTGTTCCGAGCGGCTGCCGAAGGCGGCGACGCCTACGGAATGTTCAATCTCGCCGCGACGCTCGACAGCGACACGGACGGCGACGAGGAGCTGCGGCTGCTGGCCGGCGCCGCCGGTCTCGGTGTCACCGAAGCCGGCTGTGCCCTCGGCGACCGCCTCGGTGCGGTGGACCGGGACGAGGAGGCCCTGGCCTGGTACCTGTGGGCAGCCGAGCGCGGCGAGACGAACGCCATGTACGCGGCGGCCTGCTGGTACCGCGACGGCTTCGGCACCGCGACCGACCCGGTGCAGGCGGTCCGCTGGTTCTTCACCATGTACGGGCACGGCGACGGAAACGGAATCCACGACGCCATCGAACTGGCCGGGCAGGGCATGACGGACGAGCAGATCCGCGAGGCCGGCCGTCTCGCGGGCGAACCGGGCTCGGCGGAGGCCCTCATCGACACGGTCGCGGGCAAGCGCCCCCAGGACCAGGCGTGACCCCTGCCCGCGGGCGCACCGCACCGGCGTCGCCCCTTCCCGCGGGCGCACCCCACCGGCCTGACGACTGCCCGCGACCTACCGGCCCGGCGTCACGCCGAGCCCGCGGGCGCACCCCACCGGCCTGACGACTGCCCGCGACCCACCGGCCCGGCGTCACGCCGAGCCCGCGGGCGCCCCGCACCGGCGTCACCCGTGAGGGCCGGCTACCGCATCCGCCGGTAGCTGCTGCCGTCCCTCGTCCGGGACAGCAGGCCACCCACGACCAGGTAGCGCCGCAGCGCCGAGCAGTCCTCGTGCACCGTGAGCAGTGCCTCGTTGACCTCGCGCTCGGTGTAGGCGCGGTCCGGCTCGAACAGGGTCTCCGCGAGGTGCACGAGCAACTGCTCGCGACGGGCCGGCTTCCGGGGGATCGCCGTCAGCCGGCCTTGGGAGAAGAGGGCGGCCACGCTGTGCGCACCGCTGGATCCGTTGTCGGGCATGCCCGGGAGCCTCGCAGCCGGGCGGCCTGCGGGGCAATGGATTTTGAGGGCCCCGAAGGGCCCGGGATTCAGCCCAGCAGCGCGTACACCGTGGAGGCGCGGGCCGCGGGCTCGTCCGTGCCCTCCGCTGTCATCGTGATGTCCGCGAAGGCCATGCGCTTGCCGAGTTTGGAGATACGGGCGTCGACCAGGACGTCCGCGCCGGTCACCGCACGCTGGAAGGTGGTCGACTGCTGGACCGTCGTCATCGGAACGAAGGCGCCGCGGGCCGCGGAGACGGCGATCACGGTCGCCGTGTCGGCCGCGGCCATCAGCGCCTGACCGGAGAGCGCGCCGCCCTCGCGGGCGAGCCGGTCCGACCAGGGCAGGCGCAGGACGGCGTGAAGGCCGCCCGTTTCGACGACGGCCAGACCGAGGTCGAGCACCCACGGGGCGAAGTTGTCGGCGAGGATCTTGTCGGCTTCAGCGAGCGAGAGCGTCATGGGCCGATGGTGGGGCCGCCCGCGCCCCGGTGTCCACGTCATGAACGGCCCGAATGCCGCCGCCGCGGCCGCCGGATGTCCACGTCGTACCAGGAATGACCGCGCCCGGTCCGCAATGGCCGCGACCTGTCCCGGGCGTGTCTCAGGGGCGTAACCGGGTGAGGGGGCCACGGACCCCGCCCCGTACCTCGTGGCGAAGGCTCCGGGGGGTCCGGAGCGAATGACGCGAGGAGAGCCCGATGTTCAACAAGCGCTTCGGAATGATCGCCGGTGCCGCCGCTGCCGGTGCCCTGCTGCTGACCGCCTGCAACGGCGACGGCTACGGGACCGACGCCGCCGCCCCGAACACCTCGGCGGCCGCCGAGCAGGCCGGCGGGACGCAGAACCTCGACTTCCTGAGCGGTACCGCGCAGCAGAACAAGGCGCGGCCCAGGACCGGAGACTGGGCCAACGGCCCCGGCAAGCCCGCGACCCGGCCGGTCGCGAAGAAGTGGGTCCAGCTCAGCGCCGCCGGGGCGGGGAACCTCAACCCCGTCGTGGTCAACGGTGCGGGCTTCACCCTCTACCGCTTCGACAAGGACACCGCGGACCCGTCGAAGTCCACCTGCAACGGCGAGTGCGCCACCACCTGGCCGCCCGTGGTCGTCGCACCCGGCGGCAGGATCTTCATCGACGGGGTGAAGAAGTCCGACGTGGGGGTCGTCAAGCGGGACGACGGCAACCTCCAGGTGACGATCGGCGGCTGGCCGGTCTACCGGTTCAGCAAGGACCTCAAGCCCGGTGACACCAACGGGCAGGGTGTCGGTGGCACCTGGTTCGGCGTGACGCCGAACGGCCAGAAGGCGGGCGGGGGCCCGGCCGACAGCGGCGAAGGTACGGCGAAGCCCGCCACCAGCGTCACCCTGTCCGACGAGAAGAACTTCGGCGACCCGTCCGAGGGCCTCGCCGGCTCCGGCTGCCAGAACGTCGGCCGTGACAACCTCGCCTCGTCCCTCCAGGCCTCCGGCTCGCTGAAGATCTGGTCCGAGAAGGACTGCAAGGGCAGGTCCCAGGTCGTGAACGGCAACGTCGCCGACCTGGCCGGCATCGGCTTCGACAACACCGTGTCGTCGGTCTTCCTCGGCTGACCGCGCGGCGACGAGGCCGCGGCTCCCCACCGGGGGCCGCGGCCTCGTCATGTCGTCACGCGCCCGGGCCGGCCCAGAGCCCCTCGGGAGTCAGCCCCAGCAGCTCGATCGCGTTCCCGCGCACGATCCGTTCCACCACGTCCGGCGCCAGATGCCCCATCTGGGACTCCCCGACCTCCCGCGACTTGGGCCAGGTGGAGTCGGAATGCGGGTAGTCGGTCTCGTACAGGACGTTCCCGACGCCGATCGCGTCCAGGTTCCGCAGCCCGAAGGCGTCGTCGAAGAAACAGCCGTAGACGTGCTCGGCGAAGAGCTCGGACGGCGGCCGCAGGACCTTGTCCGCCACGCCGCCCCAGCCGCGGTTCTCCTCCCAGACCACGTCCGCGCGCTCCAGGATGTACGGGATCCAGCCGATCTGGCCCTCCGCGTACATGATCCTCAGGTTCGGGAAGCGCTCGAACTTGCCGCTCATCAGCCAGTCGACCATCGAGAAGCAGCAGTTGGCGAACGTGATGGTCGAGCCGACGGCCGGCGGGGCGTCCGCGGACGTCGACGGCATCCGCGACGAGGAGCCGATGTGCATGGCGACGACCGTGCCGGTCTCGTCGCACGCCGCGAGCAAGGGGTCCCACGCGTCGGTGTGGACGGACGGCAGGCCCAGGTGCGGAGGTATCTCGGAGAACGCCACCGCCCGCACGCCGCGCCCCGCGTTGCGCCGGACCTCGGCGGCGGCCAGCTCCGCGTCCCACAGGGGTACGAGCGTCAGCGGGATCAGCCGGCCCTGCGCCTCGGGCCCGCACCACTCCTCGACCATCCAGTCGTTGTAGGCCCGGACCCCGAGCAGCCCGAGCTCGCGGTCCTTCGCCTCGGTGAAGGTCTGCCCGCAGAAGCGCGGGAAGGTGGGGAAGCAGAGCGCCGACTGGACATGGTTGACGTCCATGTCCGCGAGCCGGTCGGGCACGGAGAACGAACCCGGCCGCATCTGCTCGTACGTGATGACCTCGAGCCTGATCTCGTCCCTGTCGTAGCCGACCGCGGTGTCGAGGCGGGTGAGCGGCCGGTGCAGGTCCTCGTACACCCACCAGTCCCCGATCGGCCCGTCGTCGCCCGGGGCGCCCATGACGGGGGCGAACTTCCCGCCCAGGAACGTCATTTCCTTCAGCGGAGCCCGGACGACGCGCGGGCCGGTGTCCTGGTACTTCGACGGGAGCCGGTCCCGCCAGACGTGGGGCGGCTCCACCGTGTGGTCGTCCACCGAGATGATCTCCGGGAAGGTCTCCATGCGCACCACGGTAGCGCTGATCTGACGATCCGTCAGCTCTCTGTCGGCTGCCCGAAAGGGCCGAACCCGCAGATCCTGTGCAGAGAGTCACCCATTGCTGACGAGTCGGGCCCCCACAAGGCAGACTGTCCGGGGCGATACCGGCGAGGGGGAAGCTATGGACCGTGAGAACGGGCCCTCCGCACCGACGCGCGTTCCGGAGCAGCGGACTCCGGTGCGGCACGACGGCAGCGGCCTGCGCTTCAGCGTGCTCGGACCCGTGCGCGCCTGGGGCGACGGCGAGGCCCTGCCCACCGGGTCGCCGCAGCAGCGCGCGCTGCTGGCGGCGCTGCTCCTGCGCGAAGGGCGCACCGCCACGGCCGCCGAGCTGATCGACGCCATCTGGGGCGACGAGCCGCCCTCGCAGGCGCTCGCCGCGGTACGGACGTACGCATCGCGGCTGCGCAAGGCCCTCGGTCCCGGCGCCCTGGTCAGCGAATCCGGCGGATATGCCATCCGCACGCCGCCCGACGCGCTCGACCTGCACACCGCACAGGAACTCGTCGCCGAGGCCGAGAAGGCCCGCGCGGGCGGCGACCGCTGCCAGGCGCGCGTTCTGATCAACAAGTCCCTCGGGCTGTGGGACGGCGAGGCTCTCGCGTCCGTGCCCGGCCCGTACGCCGAGTCCCAGCGGGTGCGGCTGGAGGAATGGCGGCTCCAGCTCCTGGAGACCCGCCTGGAGATGGACCTCGACGTCGGCTGCCACGCGGAGGCCGTGTCCGAGCTCACCGCGCTCACGGCCGCGCACCCGCTGCGGGAGCGGCTGCGCGAGCTGCTGATGCTCGCCCTGTACCGCAGCGGGCGGCAGGCCGAGGCGCTCGCCGTCTACGCCGACACGCGGCGCCTCCTCGCCGACGAACTCGGCGTCGACCCGCGTCCCGAGCTGTCCCGGCTCCAGCAGCGCATCCTCCAGGCCGACGCGGAGCTGGCCCGTCCGGTCGAGGAGCCCACGCCCACCGCCCCACAGGTCACCCGGCCCGCTCAACTTCCCGCGACCGTCTCCGACTTCACCGGGCGCACCGCCTTCGTACGGGAACTGAGCGACCAGCTCGCCACCGCCGAGGGCTCGGTGATGGCCGTCTCCGCTGTCGCGGGCATCGGCGGCGTCGGCAAGACCACTCTCGCCGTGCACGTCGCCCACGCGGCCCGGCCGCAGTTCCCCGACGGACAGCTGTACGTCGACCTCCAGGGCGCGGGCGCGCGGGCCGCGGAGCCGGAGACGGTGCTCGGGGCCTTCCTGCGGGCGCTCGGCACCGCGGACTCGGCGATTCCGGACTCGCTCGACGAGCGGGCGGCGCTGTTCCGTTCCTTGCTCGACGGCCGCCGCGTCCTCGTCCTCCTCGACAACGCCCGCGACGCGGCCCAGGTCCGCCCGCTGCTGCCCGGCACGGCCGGCTGCGCCGCCCTGATCACCAGCCGCGTCCGCATGGTCGACCTGGCGGGCGCGCACCTGGTGGACCTGGATGTGATGTCCCCGGAGGAGGCGCTCCAGCTCTTCACCCGGATCGTGGGCGCGGAGCGGGTCGGCGCGGAGCGCGAGGCGGCCCTGGACGTGGTCGCCGCGTGCGGCTTCCTTCCGCTCGCCATCCGCATCGCCGCCTCGCGCCTGGCGGCCCGCCGCACCTGGACGGTCTCGGTGCTGGCGGCGAAGCTGGCGGACGAGCGCCGCCGCCTCGACGAGCTCCAGGCCGGCGACCTCGCGGTCAAGGCCACCTTCGAACTCGGCTACGGCCAACTGGAACCTGCCCAGGCCCGTGCCTTCCGGCTCCTCGGCCTCGCCGACGGCCCGGACATCTCCCTGGCCGCGGCCTCCGCCGTCCTCGACATGCCGCTCCAGGAGACGGAGGACCTCCTGGAGGCCCTGGTCGACACCTCCCTGCTGGAGTCGGCGGCGCCGGGACGGTACCGGTACCACGACCTCGTACGGCTCTACGCGCGTGCATGCGCGGAGAGGGACGAGCAGCCGCCGACGGAGCGGGAGGCGGCGCTGTCGCGGCTGCTGGACTTCTATCTGGCGACGGCGGCGCGGGTGTTCGCCATCGAGCGGCCTGGCGACCGGCTGGTGGACCATCTCGAGTCGACGGCGTACGAGGGTCTGGTCTTCGCCGACCGGCACGAGGCGCTGGACTGGCTGTACACAGAGGCGAACAGCCTGCTGGCCTGCGCACGGCAGGCGCTCGTCCCCGAGCGGCTGCGGCGTGCGGTGGACCTGCTGTGGGCGGCGAAGGACCTCGGCGAGTCAGGCGCCAACTCCAAGCAGTACGCATCGGCCGCCCTGGCCGCCCGCGAGGCCGCCCAGGCGACGGGCGACCGCCACGCCGAGGGCCGCTCCCGGACAGTCCTCACCAACGTCCACCTGGTCGCGGGCCGTTACGCCGAGGCGGACGAGGAGGCGCGCAACGCCAGGGAACTGGCAGTGGCGACAGGGGACGCTGCGCCGGTGTACTGGGCGGACAACGACCGGGGGATCATCGCCGCCAGCCGTGGATGCCTGGAAGAAGCCGAGGAGCACCTGCTCAAGGCCGCGGACGGCTCGCGCGCGGACGGAAACCTGCCCGGAGCGGCCAGCGCCTTGTGCAACCTTTCTCGTGTTCACCAGTTGATGGGCCGTACCGCCAGCGCCATCGAACTCGCCCAGCAGGGCGTGGACCTCTACGCCCGCATCGGAAGCACCCTGCGCCTGGCCAACGGTCGGTACGCCCTCGGCGTGGCCCTCACCCAGGCGGGCCGCCATGCCGACGCGCTTGAACAGCTGTCCGACGCCTTGGAGATGTTCATCAAGGATCGTCAGCGCCTCTGGGAGGGGACGACGCACTTTCGCATCGCCCAGGCCCATCTCACGGCTCAGCGGCCGGCAAGCGCCGCACAGCACGCCGAACAGGCACTCGCGACGGGCTGCATCGGAGGCGACAAGATTCGGGGTGACGTGCTCACTGTGCTGGGCAGGGCGCTCGACGCTCTCGGCCAGAGCGACCGTGCTCGAGCATGCTGGCGCGAAGCGCTGGCCCTCTACGAGCAGTTGGGCTCAGGCGAGGCCGACGCCGTGAGGACGCTGCTGAGCCCGCTCGCCGCGGCCTGAGCGCGGGCCGCGCATGCGCGTTCAGCATTCGTTTATGCCTGCCCGGCATTCTCTACGTATCGATCCGTCGCATCGGGGGGCAGACGGGTCGCCAGGGCGCTCATCGCTAAGGTGAGCGGTCCAGATGCGCCCGTTCGGCGGTCCTCGGGGGAGTCGCCGAACGGGCGCCATCCGTAGTCCACAGCCCAACGCACAGGGGAGTCAGCGGATATGAGCGACGCCGAGAAGATCGAAGAGATCGTCACCATGGGTGACAACCACATGCCCACCCCGCCCAAGGACGGCGGCGCCACGACCCAGGGTGACAACCACATGCCCACCCCGCCCAAGGACGGCGACGCCACGACCCAGGGTGACAACCACATGCCCACCCCGCCCAAGGGCTAAGACTCACATCCGACGGGGTGCGGCCGCGGCGGCGCGGAGGGGGAGCCGCCGCGGCCGCGGCACGTCCGCACACGGACGGGCGTACCGCCGCCGGAGCCCTTACTCCGACGGCGGTACGGTGATCCGCTTCCCGAACCAGTAGTGGGCGTAAGGCTCTTCGTTGAAGGCGGCGACCTCCTGGAAGCCACAGGAGCGGTAGAGGCCGATCGCGGCACCGAGCGCCTTGTTGGTGTCCAGGCGCAGTACGTCGAAGCCGTTCCGGGCGGCCCGCGCCTCCAGGTCGGTCAGAAACCGGCGGCCGAGCCCGAGGCCCCGGGCGTGGGGCGCGACCCACATGCGTTTGATCTCGGCCGGGGCGCCGGGCGGCAGCTTCAGGCCGGCGCAGCCCACGGGTTCGCCGTGCAGCCGGGCGAGCAGGAACAGGCCGTGCGGCGGCCGGAGTTCACCCGCGTCGGGCAGCAGGCTCCGTGCGGGGTCGAAGCCGGTCTCGAAGCGATCCTGGAGCTCGGTGAAGTAGGACCGCAGACAGTGCTCGGCATCGGGGTGGTCCGGGTCGACGGAGTCCAGTGTGACGGTCGCGGCGGTCAGCAACCGGTCGACCTCGGCCATGGCGGCGACCAGCCGGGCGCGCTGGGCCGTGTTGAGAGGTTCCAGCAGGGAGCCGGCCAGCTCGTCGCTGCGACCGTCGAGCACGGCACGCTCCGCGCGGCCCCGGTCGGTGAGCCGGACGGCGCGCACCCGTCTGTCCCGCGGCTGCGGCTCCACCGTCACCAGCCCGTCGGCCTCCAGTGAGCGCAGGAGCCGGCTGACGTACCCGGAATCGAGCCCGAGACGCTCCCGCAGCCGCCGCACGTCCTGGCCCTGCTCACCGATCTCCCAGAGCAGCCTGGCCTCGCCGATGGGCCGGTCGCGGCCCAGGTACTGGTCGTGGAGCGCGCCCACGCGTCCGGTGACGGTGCGGTTGAACCGCCGCACCTGGTCGATCTGCGTCGCATCCATTCCCTGACTCTAGTCAGAGAATGGATGGGGTGCCATGGCGGACGCCCGGACCAGAGGACTCACACGGGCCGGAGCGCGACGCCCGGCCTGCACAACCTCTTCATGGCGCCCTCGTCCGAGGTGAGGATCACCGTGTTTCCGCGCTGACGCCCGGCTACGGGATGACGGCCAAGGGCTATCCCCTGGCCCTGAGCTCCGTCTTCAAGACCTTCCCGCTCGCGTTCCGCGGCAGCTCCGTCACGAACTCGACCGACCTCGGCACCTTGTAGTTCGCCATCTCCCGCCGCGCCCAGGCGATCAGGTCGTCCGCGGTCAGCGTCGAACCGCGCCGCCGCACCGCGTACGCCTTGCCGACCTCACCGAGCCGGCCGTCCGGGATGCCGATGACCGCCACGTCGGCGATGTCCGGGTGCAGACCCAGGAGCTGCTCCATCTCCGCCGGGTACGCGTTGAAGCCGCCGACGATGAACATGTCCTTGATCCGGTCGGTGATGCGGAGGTTGCCCGCCGCGTCCAGGACGCCCACGTCGCCCGTGTGGAGCCAGCCGTCCGCGTCGAGGACCTTCGACGTCTCCCCGGGGTCCTCGAAGTAGCCACACATGACGTTGTGGCCGCGGACCAGGACCTCGCCCGGTTCGCCGGGGCCCGCGGAGAGGACGCGGACCTCGGTGTCCGGGATGGCGCGGCCCGAGGTGGCAGCGATCACCGAAGGAGCGTCGCCGCGGCGGCACATCGTCACGATGCCGGAGGCCTCGGAGAGGCCGTACGCCGTCAGCACAGTGGCGATGTGGAGTTCTGTGCGCAGGCGCTCGACGAGACGCAGCGGGACGACCGCAGCGCCGGTGACGACCAGCCGCAGCGCCGACAGGTCGTGGGTGTCGCGCGCCGGGTGGTCGAGGAGGGACTGGTGCAGGGTCGGCGGGCCCGGGAGGACGGAGATGCGTTCGGAGGCGATGTTCGCCAGGACCGTGTCCACGTTGAAGACGGGCTGCGGGACCATCGTCGCGCCCCGCATCAGGCACGCGATGATGCCCGCCTTGTAGCCGAAGGTGTGGAAGAAGGGGTTCACGATCAGATAGCGGTCGCCCTCCCGCAGCCCCGCGAGCTCGCTCCAGACGTCGTAGCAGCGCAGCGTCTGCGCGTGGGTGATCACCGCGCCCTTGGGCGCGCCCGTCGTGCCCGACGTGAAGATGATGTCCGAGGGGGCGAAGGAGGCGATCGCGTCGGCCCGGGCCCGCACCTCGGCGGCCGAGACCGAATCACCGCCCGCCAGGAAGTCCTTCCACGTCCGGTAGTCCTCCGGCGCGCTGTCCGCCAGGACCACCACCTGTTCCAGATGGGGCAGTTCCACCTCGGCACGGCGCAGCGACGCCACGTACGACGTGCCGAGGAAAGTGCCCGTGATGAAGAGCAGCTTCGCGCGGGAGCGTTCGAGGACGTACGCCGCCTCCGTCCCCTTGAAGCGGGTGTTGAGCGGCACGAGCACCGCCCCCGCCGACACCGCACCGAGCGCGGAGACGATCCAGTCCAGCGTGTTCGGCGCCCAGACCGCGACCCGGTCGCCCGGCTCCACGCCCGCCGCGATGCACGCCGCCGCCGCGCGCTCGACGCGATCGCCGAGCTCGGCGTACGAGACGCGCGTACGGCCCTCGACGACGGCCTCCCGCTCCCCGTACCGTTCCCCGGCACTCCGTACCAGCCTCGGAATGGAGCCCCACTCCAGGTCGCCGCGCATCGCTGATCCTCCCGCCGTCGGACGCAGTAGCTGACTGTCCGTCAGATTAGCTGTACCCTCGCCCGCATGGCGAGCCTCAAGGACGCGACAGCGATAGCCGGGATAGGGCAGACCCCCTTCGCGAAGCACCTTCCCGAATCCGAGAAGACCCTGGCCTGCCGGGCCGTCCTCGCCGCGCTCGACGACGCCGGCATCTCACCCGCCGAGGTCGACGGCTTCGCCTCGTACACGATGGAGGAAACCGACGAGGTCGAGGTGGCGAAGGCCATCGGCGCGGGTGACGTCACCTACTTCAGCAAGGTGGGGTACGGCGGCGGCGGCTCCTGCGCCACCGTCGCGCACCTCGCCACCGCCATCGCGACGGGGCAGGCGAGCGTAGGAGTGGCGTGGCGGTCGCGGAAGCGGGGCTCGGGCCCGCGGCCGTGGAGGAACACCGCCGTGCAGCTGCCGACCCCCGGCCAGTGGACGCGGCCTTTCGGGCTGCTGCGGCCCACCGACGAGATCGGCATGCTGGCCCGGCGCTACATGCACGAGTACGGCGCCACCCGCGACCATCTCTTCAACGTCGCCCTCGCCTGCCGCAACCGCGCCAACCAGAACCCCGCCGCGATCATGTACGAGCGGCCGCTGACCCGCGAGATGTACATGACCGCCCGCTGGATCAGCGAGCCGCTCTGCCTCTTCGACAACTGCCTGGAGACCGACGGCGCGCTGGCATGTGTGATCGTCTCCGCCGAGCGGGCCCGCGACTGCCGGCGCACACCCGTGTATGTGCACTCCGTCGCCCAGGGCCTGCCCGCCCAGCACCACGGCATGGTCAACTACTGGAACGACGACCCGCTCACCGGGCCCGCCTGGACCGCCGCCCGACAGCTCTGGAAACAGGCCGACTTCGGGCCCCAGGACGTCGATGTCGCCCAGATCTACGACGCGTTCACCCCGCTCATCCCGCTCTCCCTGGAGGGCTACGGCTTCTGCGGGCGCGGCGAGGGCGCGGCGTTCACCGAGGGCGGCGCGCTGGAGATCGGCGGGCGGCTGCCCATCAACACCGGCGGTGGCGGGCTCAGCGAGGCGTACGTCCACGGCTTCAACCTCATCAACGAGGGAGTGAAGCAGCTGCGCGGCACGAGCACCGCTCAGGTGCCGGACGCCGCCACCTGCCTGGTGACGGCGGGCGAAGGCGTTCCCACATCGGCCGTACTGCTGAGGAGTTGAGATGCCCGGAGATCTGCTGACACCGGTCGTCGACGAGGACGGCGCCCCGTTCTGGGAGTACGCCGCCCGGGGCGAGCTGCGCATCCAGGCCTGCTCCGGCTGCGGTGAACTGCGCTTCCCGCCCCGCCCGTGCTGCCCGCGCTGCCAGTCGTTCGACAGCGAGTGGCGGCGCATGAGCGGACGCGGCCGGATCTGGTCGTACGTCCTCCCCCATCCGCCGCTCCTGCCCGCCTACGCCGAGCAGGCCCCCTACAACGCCGTCGTCGTCGAACTCGCCGAGGCGCCGCACATCCGGCTCGTCGGCAATGTGGTGGCCGCCCCGGACGCCGCGCTGAACTCGGTCGACCCGGCACGGCTGCGGATCGGGGCGGCCGTGAAGGTGGCGTTCACCCGCCTCGCGGACGGCACGACCGTGCCGCGCTGGCTGCTGGAGCGCGCATGAGCGGCATCCGGGTGGAGACCGACAAGGACACGGGGGTCGCCGTCGTCACCCTCGACCGCCCGGACAAGCACAACGCGATCGACCTGGCGATGGCGCACGAACTGGGCCGGATCTGGCGGGGGTTCAGATACGACGACAGTGTGCGGGCCGCAGTGGTCACCGGCGCGGGGGCGCGGGCCTTCTGCACCGGGATCGACCGCGGTGCCGAGGTGCCGCAGCCCTCGTCCCCGTACTCGATCGACGATCCGCTGCTCACGATCGGCCCCAAGGCGAACGACCTGTGGAAACCCGTCATCGCGGCGGTCCGCGGGCTGGCGTGCGGCGGGGCGTTCTATCTGCTCGGCGAGGCGGAGTTCGTGATCGCCGCCGAGGACGCGGAGTTCTTCGATCCGCATACGACGTACGGCATGGTCAGCGCGTACGAGTCCGTCCACATGGCGATGCGGATGCCGTTCGGGGAGGTGGCCCGGATGGCGCTCATGGGGACCGCCGAGCGGGTATCGGCCCGGCGGGCGTACGAGACGGGCCTGGTCAGCGAGGTGACGGCACCCGGCGACGAGGTCCCCGCCGCGATACGGTGCGCGGCGGTGATCGCGTCGTACCCGACGGAGGCCGTGCAGGGAACGGTGCGGGCCGTCTGGTCGGCGAAGGAGGCCGCGCGGGCCCATGCACTCGCCCATGCCCCGCACCTGATCGCACTCGGGAACCTGCCGCCGGAGCGGCAGGCCGAGCTCTTCACGGGCGGGCGGGGCAGGGGCGAGTACCGGGTGCGTTAGGGGGAGGCCGTGCGGGTCGCGCTGACGACCTCGCACTCCCTGGACTCGAGCCCCTTGCCGGAGCCGGTGTAGGGGGCGCTCGCCTCGGTGAAGTAGTGGTCGTTCGCGGCGACCGTCACATCGTCGAACTTCGCGACGAGCGGTACCCCCGGATCGTCGCCCTGGAAATGCAGCGTGATGTCGTAGGTCTGGTCCACCGGGGTGTCGTTCTTGATCAGGAGCTGACCCCGGACGTCGGTCTCGGCGCGGTTGATGGAGCAGTACTTGATCTCCACGTCGCTCTTGGCGTCGACGGCGCCGGTCGGGCCGCTGTACGTGGGCTCGTCCGTGGCGTCACTGCCGCCGGAGACCGACCCGCCGCTCGTGCCGATGTCGAGGTCGTCGTCATCGTCGGAATGGCTGCCACCGGTGGTGCTGCCTCCGCTGGTGGAGGTGCTGGAGCCGGAGCTGCTGTCGTTGTCGCAGCCACCGCCGCGGGAACCGCGGGCACCGGTCAGCGTGATCAGGACAAGGCCGAAAACGGCGATCGCACGGACATGGCGCTTCTTCACTGTTCAACCCCCCGTTGAAAGCGTGAGTATGGCGAAAAACAGCCCCTGTTTGACGGGCGCACGACACCATACAGGGCAACGGAACCGCCCAGAAGCGCAGTCGCGGACCCGCACCGCCGGGCGTAGCGTCTGCTGCGAGAGGAGGCCGGGAATGGTGCGCAACGTCATCGGCTCGGTGCTCGCTCTCGCCGGAGCGACGGCCGCCGTATGGAGCCCCTTCCGTGCCTGGTACGACGGCCGTCACGGCAGCGACTATCGCGTTCAGGACCTGTTTCAAGGGATCACCGACGCCGAGGCGACGATCACGACGTCGATCCTCCTCCCCTTCGCATTCGCGGCGCTGGTCACCCTGGTGGGGGTGATGCTGCGCTCGCGGTGGCTGGTGTGCCTGGCCGGGCTGGTCGTGCTCGGCTTCACGATCCTGTGGACGGTGCGCCAGGGGCAGGCGGCGGGCAGTCTGACGGTCGGCGGCGACGGGCCGACGCTGGGTGACGGGGTGGCGAACGCGCTCGGCGGCGGGGTGCTTCTGTTGCTGGGGGCGGTGGTGATGAGCGGCCGGGCGCCGAGAGTCGAGAGGGTCGAGGAGCCGTGGCCCGGACCCGGATCCGAAACCCGACCCGAGCCCTGGCCCGAGCCCGGGTATCCGCCCGCGGGCGAGGGGGCATCGCCGTACGGGTGGGCGCCGGGGCCGAATGACACCCAGCGGCTGCCGACGTACCCGACGTATCCGGGGGATCCCTCGGCTCCGCGGCGTCCGCGCCCCGACCCGTACGGGGCGGGCCCCGAGCGGGATCCGTTCCGGGACGAGGGCCGGCAGCCGTAGCACGCCTGCGGCGGGCCTTCTCCCCGCCCCGCCCCTTCCCGAACCGGGGCTCCGCCCCGCCCCTTCCCGAACCGGGGCTCCGCCCCGGCCCCCGTTTGCGCGGGCTCCGCCCCCGCACCCCCGCGCCTCGATCCCCCCTACGCCCTGGCGGGCGTGGGGGAACGGGCACGGACAACCAGCCCGTCCTGCGGTTGAGAACGGACACCCGCGTCGACCGGCCCGGTACGCGGACACCCCAAACCCGGCCGGCGCTTGAGAACGGACACCCAGGCCACCGGCGAG
>NZ_JBEOXF010000009.1:66979-185619 GCF_040296405.1 Streptomyces sp. NPDC002133
GGCACCGGCCCACGCCAAGCCCGTCCGGCGCTCGAGGACAGACGCCCCGGCCGCCGGTCCGCTACCGGGACACCCAAACCCGTCCGGCCATTGAGCACGGACACCCAGGCCACCGACGAGGCACCGGCCCACGCCAAGCCCGTCCGGCGCTCGAGGACAGACGCCCCGGCCGCCGGTCCGCTACCGGGACACCCAAACCCGTCCGGCCATTGAGTACGGACACCCAGGCCACCGACGAGGCACCGGCCCACGCCAAGCCCGTCCGGCGCTCGAGGACAGACGCCCAGGACCGACCGGTGGTACCGGGCACACACAAACGGACCCCCGGAGGCGGCCGCGGACGCCGTCAGCGCGTCGTCGAACCGCCGCGGCCCGTTGCCGTGCCCTTGACCGCGTCCAGGGCGTAGACGCAGCGGTCCTTCGAGCAGGCGTACACGACCCCGTTGCGCGCCACCGGGGAGCCGGTGATCTCGCCACCGGTCGCGAGCTTCCAGCGCAGCTGGCCCCCGCCCGCGTCCAGCGTGTACAGCACATGGTCGGCGGAGCCGAAGTGCACGCGGCCGTCCGCGACGACGGGGGTGCCGATGACTTCTCCCCCGGCCGCGAACCGCCACTTGGGCGTGCCGGTGACCGCGTCCAGCGTGTACAGGGCACTGCCGCTGCCGACGTGGATGCTGCCACCGGCGACGAGGACGGGCTCGACCGACTTGCGGGACTCGGTGGCGATACGCCAACGGTCCTTGCCGGTCGTGGCGTCGAGTGCGTACACCGTGCCGAGATAGTCGGCGAGGTACACACCGCCGCCGGTCACCGCCGGGCCCGGAACGAACGCGGGCGGGCAGAGGAAGACGGCCGGTGCCTCGAAGTGCCAGCGCACATGGCCGCTCACGGTGTCGACGCACAGCACCCGGGTGCCGGCCGAGATGTACGTGCACCCGTCCGGCGCCTGGTTGACGCGGACCGGTACGCCACCGCAGGAGGCGGCGTCGCCGACCGGGTAGGACCAGCGTTCCGAGCCGGTACGGGCGTCGAGGGCCTGGAGGCGGGCGTTGCGCCACACGTAGACGGTGTCGTCGAACAGGGCGGGCCCGGCCTCGGGGGTCTCGAAGTCGGTCTGGGCGCCGGTGATCTCCCAGAGCCTCTCACCGGTGGAGGCCTCCCAGCCCTGTGCGCCGCCGCCGCGGGTGCCGGTGACGACGGTGCCCCGGGCTGCCCTGAGCGAGTAGACCCAGGCGTCGGTAGCGAGCCGCCAGCACTCGCTGCCGTCCTCGGCGTCGAGGGCGTACAGCGTGGGGCCGTCGGACGCGTGGATACGCCCGCCGGTCACGGCCATCGCCCAGGCCACGTCGCGGGTCTTGAACTGGCGGCGGCCGCTGGCCACGTCCAGGGCGTGCACCTCGAAGGAGGTGACGTAGAGCAGATCGCCGTCGACGACCGGGGTGCCCCAGACGTCGTTCGACATCCGGAACCGCCAGGGCCGCCAGCGCGCCGGGCTGCCGTCGGCCGACGGGACGGGCGGTGCGCCGTGGGCGGTGGCGGCGGTGGGAGCGGGCATGGCGCTGGTGGCGGCCTCGTTGCCGCCCGGCGCGCGGACCCAGCCGGTGGCGGGACCCGCGTCGGCGACGGCGGTCCCGCGGGCGTCGGCGACCCGCGGGCCCGGGCCGATCGGGATCTGGGCGCCCGCGAGGCGTACGGGCCCGTCGGCCGCGGGCTGGGGGGCGATCGGCCCGTGAGGTGGTGCGTGCCCGGTGCGGGGGTCGTTGCCGCCGCGCCACGCGCCGTCCCAGTCGGGCGCGGGGTCGGGGGCGCGTTCGGGTCTCGGCGGTGCGGGGGGTGTGTCGGGCCGGCGCCCGCCGGCACCGGCGTTCGCGTTCGACATCCGCCCGGCTCGCTGCTCGATCATCGACACGGCCCCGCCGGGCAGCCACGCCGTCGCCGTGCCGCTGTCGTCACTGCCGGACGAGAAGAGGTGCGGCGCGAGCTGCGCCTGCAGGTCCTCGGGGCTGGGGCGCCGCCCGGCCTCCATCTGCATGCAGGACTCGATGAGCGGGCGCAGCTCGTCAGGGAGCCCTGCCAGGTCGGGCCCTTCGCGCAGCAGCATGAACACGGTCTCGACGGGGTTCGCGCCGTGGAAGGGTGCGTGACCGGTCGCGGCGAACACCAGGGTCGACCCGAGCGAGAAGACATCGCTCGCGCCCGTCACGCTGCGGGAGTCGCGGGCCTGCTCGGGCGACATGTAGGCGGGCGTGCCGACCGCGACGTTCGTCATGGTCAGCCGGGTGTTGGACACCCCGGACGCGATACCGAAGTCGATCACGCGGGGCCCGTCCTCGACGACGAGGACGTTCGAGGGCTTCATGTCGCGGTGGACGAGCCCGGCGCCGTGGATGGACTGCAGGGCCTCGGCGATCCCGGCCGCGAGCCAGCGCACGGCCTGGGCCGGGAGCGGCCCGGACTCGTTCACTATTTCTTCGAGCGAGGGCGCGGGCACGTACGCGGTGGCGAGCCACGGCACGGCGGCGCGCGGGTCGGCGTCGACCACGGCCGCGGTGTAGAAGCCGGAGACCGCTCGTGCGGCCTCGACCTCGCGCGTGAAGCGGACGCGGAACAGCTGGTCCTCGGCGAGCTCCGTGCGCACCGTCTTGATCGCCACGCGCCGGCCGGACGCCGACCGTGCGAGATAGACCAGCCCCATGCCGCCGGCTCCGAGCCGTCCGAGCACCTCGAAGGGGCCGATCCGCCTCGGGTCGTGCTGCGTCAGCTGCTCCACTTCGCCTGCCACCTCCCCGTACGGGCCATGTAGGTACGGCCCCGTCGCCCCTGATTGTTCCTGCCGGAGGGCACGGTTGCGAACCCGGGGGCGTTCCGGGGTGTCTCGGGTTATTTTGACGGCTCGGCGAGGACGGCGAAGGCGGCGCCCTGGTTGTCCGTCAGGACCGCCATCCGTCCGTACGGGATGTCGAAGGGTGGTGCCGTGACGCGGCCGCCGAGGGCGGTCACCGTTTCCACCGTCCCGTCGCAGTCCGCCACGGAGAAGTAGACGAGGAAGTGGGACGGCAGCTCGGCCGGGAAGGCGTCGGTGATCACGCTGCGGCCGCCGATCGCGGTGTCCTCGCCGGGTTCGGTGCCGGCGGGCGACCACATCAGATAGTCGACGTCGTCGTCGGGCAGCTGAGTGCCCTGGATCCCGAAGACGTCGGCGTAGAAGCGGTCGACGGCTTCCTTCTCCCTTGTGTAGACCTCGGTCCAGCAGAACGAGCCGGGCTTGCCCTGGACCTCGAAGCCCGCGTGTTCGCCCTTCTGCCAGAGCCCGAACACGGCGCCACCGGGGTCCGCCGCCAGCGCCGTCGTGCCGTGGCGGCCGACCGGCACCGGGGCCGTGATCACCTGGCCGCCGGCCTCCCCGATCCTGCGGGCGGTCCTGGTGGCGTCGTCGGTGGCGAAGTAGACGCCCCAGGTCGTGGGCATGCGGCCGTCCCGTTTGGGCACGAGGCCGGCGACGAGCTCTCCGTCGAGGAAGGCCTCGGTGTAGTGGCCGTACCGCTCGGCCTCGTCCTTTTCGTACGATCCGTACGTCCAGCCGAACAGGTCGCCGTAGAAGCGCTTGCCCCCTTCGAGATCGGGCAGCTGGGCGTCCACCCAGCAGGGCATGCCCTCCGTGAATACGGCCATGACCTGACCCCTTCCTGCGCTTCTGCCACTTCCTGCCCGTCTTGTACTTCCCGTACACAAGGCATGTGACGCCAGTCACAGTCAAGCGGAGAGCGCGGCCCGGCGCACGCAGGGAGCGCACAGAAGCACGCCGCCGGCACGAGGGGCCGGTAGTTGAGTTGTCCACCGAAGTTATCCACAGGCTGTTGATAACACTATTGACCCAGACGAGGGACGCACCCCATTTGCAGTCGGCCGAATCGCGCGCCGATCACCCCTCGGTAAGCTGACGGCATGACAGGACAAGTACGCACTGTCGACGGCCGCGTGGCCGGTCGACGCGGCCAGGCGACGCGGCAGAAGCTGCTCGACTGCCTCAGCGAGATGCTCAGCTCCTCGCCGTACCGGGACGTCAAGGTCATCGACGTGGCCCGCAAGGCGGGTACGTCACCCGCGACCTTCTACCAGTACTTCCCGGACGTCGAGGGCGCGGTCCTCGAGATCGCCGAGGAAATGGCCAACGAGGGCGCCGGGTTGACGGCGCTCGTGTCCGGCCGCTCCTGGGTCGGCAAGGCCGGCTGGCAGACCGCCGAGGAGCTCGTCGAGGGCTTCCTCGACTTCTGGCGCAAGCACGACGCGATCCTGCGCGTCGTGGACCTCGGTGCCGCCGAGGGGGACAAACGGTTCTACAAGATCCGCATGAAGATCCTCAACTCGGTCACCAACTCCCTTACGGAGTCGGTGAAGGAGCTCCAGTCCAAGGGCAAGGTCGACAAGGACGTGAGCCCGGCGGCGATGGCCGGCTCACTGGTCGCGATGCTCGCGGCGGTGGCCTCCCACCAGAAGGGCTTCCAGACCTGGGGCGTGAAGCAGGCCGAACTGAAGCCGAATCTCGCACTGTTGGTGCACCTGGGCATCACGGGCAAGAAGCCCACGAAGTAGCGACCGGGTCGCGATCACGGGCGCGCCCACGCCTGTCCTGTCACACGGGCGCGCCCGCACACATCACACCGTCCTGGGTACGCTCACCCGCGCCGCGTCAGCCGGAACAGTCTGATCTCGCGCTCCACCCTCGCCTGGTACTTCGCGTACGGCGGCCAGAAGGCGAGTACCGCCCGCCATGCCTCCTCCCGCTCCTCGCCGGTGAGGAGCTCCGCACGCACGGGGATGTCCTCCCCCTTCCAGCTGATCTCGGCGTCGGGGTGCTTGAGCAGGTTTCCCGTCCAGGCCGGGTGACCCTCGCGCCCGAAGTTGGAGCCGATCAGTATCCAGGTGCCGGCCGCCTCCTCCGGCATGCAGGCGAGCGGGGTACGGCGCGGCAGGCCCGATCGCGCCCCTTGCGCGGTGAGGACCACTCCGGGCAGCATCTGGGCGCTGAGCAGGACCTTTCCTCGGGTGAGGCGGTGGAAGGCCCGGTCCATGGCCGGGATGAAGTGCGGGGCGATCTTCGCGAAGGTCCGGGTCGAGGACACCTTCTGCACCAGGCGGGCTCCGGGGGCCATCAGACGGTCACTTCCTCTCGGGCGAGCGGGTCCCCGGCGGGGCCCGCGAACAGGCCCGCCGACTCCGCCGCGCGGGCGCGCAGCCGGTGGACCGGACCGAACAGCAGCTCGTCGGACGCCGCCCGCTTGAAGTACAGGTGCGCCTCGTGCTCCCACGTGAAGCCGATGCCGCCGTGCAGCTGGATGGCCTCGCCGGTGACGACGCGGAGCGCTTCCAGGCACTGGGCGAGCGCGAGAGGGCCGGCATCCGGGTCCCATGCCGCGTAGTAGGCGGCCGAGCGCGCCGCCTGGACCCGTACGTAAAGATCGGCGAGGCGGTGCTTGACGGCCTGGAACGAGCCGATGGGGCGGCCGAACTGCTCGCGTCCCTTCACGTGCTCGACGGTGCGGTCGAGGGCGGACGCGGCAGAGCCGACGGCTTCGGCGGCGAGGAGCGCGGCGGCGGTGCGGCCTGCGGCGGAGAGTGCGGCCGGTACGCCGGCGTTCGCGCCGCCCGTTCCGTCGTCGCCGTCGCCGCCGGCTTCGCCGAGCAACTCGGCGTGTGTGTCGCGGAGTTCGATGCGAGCCTGGGGCCTGGTCTCGTCGAGGGCGGTCCAGCGGCTGCGGGCCAGGCCTTCCGTCCCGGCTGTGCGCACGAGGAAGAGCAGGGTGCGTCCGCGCGCGAAGCCGCCGGTGTGTGCGGCGACGATGAGCAGCCCTGCGCTGTGGCCGTCCAGGACCTGCTCGGCCTCTCCGTACAGCAGCCAGCCGCCGCCCTGCGGTGAGGGCCTCGCCTGTATGCCGCCGGCCCGGCCGCCGCCCGCCCACGTCCCGGCGGCGTTGTCCCCGGTGAGCCCGAGCGCGGTGGCGAGGTGTCCGCCGGGGACCGCGAGGGCGGCGGTGAGCGACCCGTCGGCGATGGCCGGCAGCAGCGCGGCGCGCTGCTGCTCGCTGCCGAGTGCGGTGATCAGCGGCGCGGCCAGTCCGGCGGTGGCGAACAGCGGCAACGGCACGAGCGCCCGCCCCGCCTCCTCGAAGGCGAGCGCAAGCTCCACGGTGCCGCCGCCGACGCCCCCGTACGCCTCGGGCAGCGCAAGCCCGGGCAGCCCGAGCTCATCGGCGAGCCGCGCCCACAGCGCGGGGTCGTACCCGGGCCCGGAGCCGCCGGCGGCGGGTCCCGGAGGCGCCCCCCGCGACAGCGCCGTGCGCAGGGTGCGGCGGATTGCGGACTGTTCCGGGCTGAAGGCGGCGTCCATGGGCTCCCCTCCGTGACTGACGGGGCGTCATGTTAGGGGCGGGCGCCCCAGAAACACAGAGCCCCGGACCACAGAACCGGATCAGCAGACTTCGCCGGGCCCGGCCGCGGTCGTCTTCAGCAGATCCCGTACGAGGCCGAAGTCGACCCGCTCCGTGCGCCGGAAGCGCAGGCAGCCCTTGCCCATGTCCTGGTCGGCGAGCCGCTCCTCGAAGCCTTCCCGCACGTCCGGGCGCATCAGATAGAAGGAGACGTACTGCTTCTGGTTGGCGAAGGCGATCTCGGGCTCACCGCCCGGACGGCGGTAGGCGGGCATGCCGTACGCCATGACCTCCTCGTAGCCGTCGAGCTCGGTGCGGCAGAGCTCGCGGATCCGGATGAGGACCGTCAGCCGGTCGGGCTCCGCCACCTCCGTGAGGTAGCCGTCGACGTCTTCCGCTGTGGATCGGGGCATACCGCGAGCCTACCGCCGGGGCGACGGCGCCTCACGGACTCCGCGGCCGGGCCGGTGGGCCGGTCCGGGCGCCCGGTCCGAGCCGCAGGACCGGCGCCGCCTCGTCGGTCCGACAGGCCCGAACGCTTGACGCGGCCACCAGGTGCAGCCGCAGGACCACCGCATGGCCGGCCGCACGGTCCCGACCACCGGACCCAGTCGCAGGACCCGGCCGTCGCGTCCGGCCGTCGTGTCCGGACGCGGAACCCGGACGCAGGACCCGGACGCGGAACCCGGACACAGGATCCGGACGCAGGACCCGGACGCGGAACCCGGCCGCGGAACCCGGCCGCGGAACCCGGCCGCGAGGCCTGGGCACTGGCCGGGCCGCGAAGCCCCGCCGCTGCTGACGTCCCCGACCCTCCATATCTGATGTACCGTCAGATTCATGCCTTCCACCCCGCGCACCCCTCGCTTCCCCCGCAAGGTCGCCGTCGTCGGCATATCCCTCTCGGACTGCGGCCGCGTCGACGGCCCCACCCCCTACGCCCTGCACGCCCAGGCCGCGCGCCGCGCGCTCGCCGACTCCGGGCTCGAACGGAGCGTCATCGACGGCCTCGCGTCGGCCGGCCTCGGCACGCTCGCTCCGGTCGAGGTGGCCGAGTACCTAGGGCTGCGGCCCCGCTGGGTGGACTCCACCGCCGTCGGCGGCGCCACCTGGGAGGTCATGGCGGCGCACGCCGCCGACGCCATCGCCGCGGGTCATGCCAACGCCGTGCTGCTCGTCTACGGCTCCACCGCGCGCGCCGACATCCGAGCCGGACGCCGCACGTCGAACCTGTCCTTCGGCGGGCGGGGGCCGCTGCAGTTCGAGGTGCCGTACGGGCACACGCTGATCGCCAAGTACGCGATGGCCGCCCGCCGCCACATGCACGAGTACGGCACCACCCTGGAGCAGCTCGCCGAGGTCGCCGTGCAGGCGCGGGCGAACGCGTCGCACAACCCCGATGCGATGTTCCGCGAGCCGATCACCGTGGACGACGTCCTGGGCGGCCCGATGATCGCCGATCCGTTCACCAAACTGCACTGCTGCATCCGCAGCGACGGCGGCTGCGCGGTACTTCTGGCGGCCGAGGAGTACGTGCCGGACACGGCGAGGCCCCCGGTGTGGATCCTCGGCACGGGCGAGCACGTCTCGCACACCACGATGTCTGAGTGGGCGGACTTCACCGTCTCACCGGCGGCGGTGAGCGGGCGGCTGGCCTTCGAGCGGGCCGGGGTGCGCCCGCAGGACATCGACATCGCCGAGATCTACGACGCGTTCACCTATATGACGCTGGTGACGCTGGAGGACCTCGGCTTCTGCGCGAAGGGCGAGGGCGGGGCATTCGTCGAGAAGGGGCGGCTACGACTGGACGGCGAGCTGCCGGTGAACACCGACGGCGGCGGTCTGTCCGCCTGCCATCCGGGAATGCGCGGGCTGTTCCTGCTCGTCGAGGCGGTGCGCCAACTGCGCGGGGAGGCCGGCGGCCATCAGGTACGCCGCACTGACGGAAGCCTTCCGGAGCTGGCGGTGGCCTCGGGGACGGGCGGCTGGTTCTGCTCTGCCGGGACGGTGGTGCTGGGACGGGACCACTGATCCACCCGCCCCCGCGCCATGCCTTCCGTGAGGGAAGATCACTCATCCGAATGGTGGTGAGGGGCAGCGATGTGGTTCGGTGGAGCGCGCAAGCTTCCGGAACATCATCGGGCCTGCACGGGAAGAACTATGACGTTGCGTCAGTTCGGCCGGGTCGGGGGAATCGCAGTCGCCGCTGCCGCGGCGATGGTCGCGGCTGCGGGCCCGGCGGCCGCCCAGCCCAACTGGACCGGGACACGGCCCCGTGCTCCGGGCGTCCACATCCGCGCGTCCGCCGGTACGAAGAGCGGCGCGTGCGACACAGTGGACCGTGGATCGCCCAGCCCGTCACGACCCACAACCGAGCGAAGGAGACAACGGTGCCCCTGTCCCGGGAAGAGCGCGAACAGTTCCTGGCCGAGCCCCATGTCGCGGCCCTGTCGGTGGCCGGCGAAGAGGGTCGTGGACCGCTCACGGTGCCGATCTGGTACCAGTACGAGCCGGGCGGCGAGCTCTGGATCCTGACCGGCCGTGGCTCCCGCAAGCACGAACTGATCGCCACGGCGGGACACTTCTCGCTCATGGCCGACCGCCTCGAGCCCACCATCCGGTACGTCTCGGTCGAGGGGCCCGTGACGGGGACGGCCCCGGGGACCCGCGAGGTGCTCCGGGAGCTCTCGGCCCGCTACGTCCCGGCGGAGAAGCTCGACGCGTACATCGATTTCTCCGAGAAGAACCACGGCGAGCAGGTGGTGATCCGGATGCGCCCGGAGCACTGGCTGTCGGCCGACCTCGGGAAGCTGTGATGATCCAGGCATGACGCATGAGCGCAACGCGGGCACGGACGCCGACGCAACGAACACCACGGTCACGCCGGACACAACCGACACAGCGGACGCATTCCACGAGCTGCTGAGGTCCCTGCCGGTCTGGGACACCGAACTGCCCGCTTTCGACCCCGAGCGGGTACCCGGCGAACCACTGCCGCTCTTCCGGCGGTGGTTCGCCGAGGCGGCGGCCGCCGGCCAGCCCGAGCCGCACACCATGAGCCTCGCCACCGTCGACGAGGACGGCCGCCCTGACGTCCGCATCCTGATGCTGCACGACGCGGACGAGCGCGGCTGGCACTTCGCCTCCCACGCCACCAGCACGAAGGGCCGCCAGCTCGCCGCCCGCCCACAGGCCGCGCTCGGCTTCTACTGGCCCACGCAGGGCCGCCAGATCCGGGTACGGGGCCGGGTCGTGCCGGGTACGCCGCAGGAGGCGTACGACGATCTCCACGCCCGCTCGACGGGGGCGCTGGCCGCGGCACTGGTGGGCCGGCAGTCCGACGTGCTCGCCGACTACGGCGACCTGATCCGGGCGAGCGAGGCGGCCTGGGAGCGCGCGGCGTGCGAGCCGGACGCCGCGTCCGGCACCTGGACGGTCTACGTGCTCGAGCCGGCGGAGGTGGAGTTCTTCCAGGGCGACGCGCGCCGCAGGCACGTACGGCTGCGCTACCGGCGCGAAGGGGCCGGCTGGGTGCGGGAGTTGCTCTGGCCGTAGCCCACACACCGGGGCCCCGGCCTCGTCGAGGGACAGACGGTCCTGATGGCCGTCTGCGCGGTCAAGGGCTCGAACACGCCCGACTGCTCGCCCGAGGTCAGGGGCATCGCCCGACCCGGGCCTCGACCCCGGTCTGCGGCTCACCCGACCACGAGCGCCGACCGGCCGGTTCGGCCGTAGGGCGGACGCCGGCCCCGGATTCCCCGAGGCCTGCACCCGTCAGCTTCTCGCGGACGGCCGGAACACCGGCACCGTCGTCCCGCTACCCTCCGCACCGTTCCCATCCGCCCCGTTCCCTTCCTCTACGTGGAAGGTCACCTCCAGCTCCATCCCGATCCGCAGGTCCGCCTCCGCGCAGTCCACGATCCCGGTCATCATGCGCGGGCCCTCGGCGAGGTCGACGACGGCCGCCGTGTAGGGCGTACGGCCGGCGAAGGGCAACAGGTCGTTGCGGTGGACGACGGACCAGGTGTAGAGGGTCGCGCGCCCGCTCGCCCGCTCCCAGGTGACGTCCCCACTCCAGCAGTGCGGGCAGAACTCGCGCGGATAGTGGTGGGCCCGCCCGCACGCGCCGCAGCGGCGGACGAGCAGTCGACCCTCGGCCGCCGCGTCCCAGTAGGGCCGGGTGAAGTCGTCGATGTCGGGGGTCGCGGCACCGGTCATCAGAAGAGTCCGATCGCACTGTCGAGTGACCAGGTCTGCCAGGACATCGCGAAGAGGGCGACGAGCGATATCAGCGCCATCATCGCGTTCTGCCCCTGCTCGGCCCAGTCGTGGATCATCAGGACGAGATAGAGGAGGTTGAGGAGCAGCCCGCCGACCAGGGCGATCGGCGTGAGGAAGCCGGTGATCAGGCCCAGGCCGAGGGCGAGCTCGGCGTAGACGACGACGTACGCCACGACCTTGGGCCGGGGTGCGACGACCGTGTCGAAGCCGGATCGCACCGGCTCCCACCGGTGCTTCGCCGCGACGTCGGCAGCCCAGGCGATGCCGGTGCCGCGTTCGAACCAGCCCTTCCTGTCCTTGTGCCGCCAGCTCTCCAGCCACCACAGGCCGAGGCCGATGCGGAGCACGGCGAGCCATTCGGCGCCGGTGAGCCAGACGGTCTGCATGACGGGCTCCCCTTCCTGAGATCTCCGGGATCCGGACTATCTGACGATACGTCAGTTCACCGGACGGGGCACACGAAGCGCAAGAGGTCGTCCCCTCGTGACCGATTCGCAACGGGGCACCGTTACGCTGGGCGCCCATGCCCGATCACAGAGCCATGGATCTCACGAACGACCGCCCCGTCTACGTCATCGGAGCGGGTCCCGGCGGCCTCGCCGCAGCGGCCGCGCTGCGGGAGCGGGGCGTACGGGCCGTCGTCCTGGAGAAGTCGGAGTCCGTCGGCGCCTCCTGGCGCGGCCACTACGACCGGCTGCACCTGCACACGACGCGTCGCCTGTCCGGGCTCCCGGGCCTGGCCATGCCGCGGAAGTTCGGGCGGTGGGTCTCGCGCGACAACGTGATCCGCTACCTGGAGAAGTACGCGGAGTTCCACGAGCTGGAGCTGGTGACGGGCGTCGAGGTCTCGCGGATCGAGCGCGCCGGATCCGACTGGGTCCTGCACGCGTCCGGGGGCCGCCGCCTCTCCGGCCGGGCGGTCGTCGTGGCCACCGGCTACAACCACACCCCGCGCCTGCCGGACTGGCCGGGCCGCGACGCGTACCCGGGCGAACTGCTGCACGCCTCCGCCTACCGCGACCCCGCCCCGTACGCCGGCAAGGACGTCCTGGTCGTCGGTGTCGGCAACACGGGCGCCGAGATCGCCGTCGACCTGGTCGAGGGCGGCGCCTCCCGGGTGCGCCTGGCGATACGCACCGTGCCCCACATCGTGCGCCGCTCGACGGCGGGCTGGCCCGCCCAGCGCACCGGCATCCTGGTCCGGCGCCTCCCGGTCCGGATGGTGGACAAGGCCGGCGGCCTGCTGGCCCGCGTGGCCGTACCCGACCTCTCGGCCCACGGGCTTCCCCGCCCGGACACGGGCCTGTACTCGCGCGTCGGACAGGGCGCCATCCCGGTCCAGGACGTCGGTCTGATCGACGCGATCCGCGCGGGCCGCGTCGAACCGGTCGCCGCGGTCGAGTCCTTCGACGGCGACAAGGTCGTCCTGGCCGACGGCTCCCGCCTCTCCCCCGACACGGTCATCGCGGCCACCGGCTACTGCCGCGCCCTGGAGCCCCTGGTCGGCCACCTCGGCGTCCTGGACGAGCGCGGCCGCCCGGTGGTGCACGGGGGCCGGAGCGCGCGCGAGACGCCCGGCCTGTACTTCACCGGCTTCACCAACCCGATCAGCGGGATGTTCCGCGAAATGGCCCTGGACGCCCGGAAGATCGCCAGGGCTCTGGCGAGCTGAGGCACAGGCCGGGCGCGCCGGAGATCCGGGCCGCGGCCGTCGGACGACCGGGTCGAGGGTCGGGCTTCGCCTTGCCGTTCCCGACGTTCGGGTCGAACGGCAGCGGCCGCCCCCCTGCTCCCCGGGGAGGAACGGCGGTGCGCCGGGAAGACTCACGAGGGGGCCGAAGGTGCGCGGCACCGAGGCGGACCCGCGCGCCCCCTGCACGACAGTTCCTGACTGGTCGTCAGTTCGCTAATCTGACTATGCGTCAGTTGACTTGGCCGACGAGCAAGGAGCGGGCGAAGCGATGCTTGGATCGACCCACGGCACCCTCACCACCGACCTCCGCGCCCGAGTCGTGGCCTGCGGAGAGCAGACCGGGCCCGCTGTCCACGGACTCGCCGCGAGCGAGGGCGATCTGGATGTGAGCGGCCGGCCGTTGTATACGCCCGTCCCCGATCTGGACCGGTTCTTCCGGCCCGAGTCGGTCGCCGTCGTCGGCGCATCGGATACCGACGGCCGTCCCAACACCGGCATCACGCGGCAGCTGATCGCCTGGGCCGAGCGGGTCGGGGCACGCTTGCATCCGGTGCATCCGAGCCGCAGCGCCGTCTTCGGGCTGCCCTGTGTCCCCTCCGTCGCGGACCTGCCGGAGCAGGTCGACCTGGCCGTGCTGCTCGTCGGCGACCCGCTTGCGGTCGTCGAGGAACTCGCCCGGGCCAAGGTGAAGTTCGCCGTGGCCTTCGCCTCCGGGTTCGCGGAGACCGGCGAGGAGGGCGCGGCCGCCCAGCAACGGCTGGCCGCGGCCGTGGAGCGGTCGGGACTGCGGCTGCTCGGGCCGAACACCAACCTCAACGCCTTCGAGAGGTTCCGCGACGATCTCCAGGGCCCGGCCATCGCGCTCATCACCCAGTCCGGCCACCAGGGCCGGCCCGTCTTCACGATGCAGGAACTGGGCGTTCGGCTCTCCCACTGGGCACCCACCGGCAACGAGGCCGACCTGGAGACCGCCGACTTCATCTCGTACTTCGCCGGGCGGCCCGAAATCGGGGCCATCGCCTGTTACATGGAAGGGCTCAAGGACGGACGCTCCTTTCTGCTCGCCGCCGACCGGGCCGCGCGCAGCGGCGTACCGGTCGTGGCGGTCAAGGTGGGCAGGACCGAGACGGGCGCGCGGACGGCGGCCTCGCACACCGGCAAACTGACCGGCGCCGACCAGGTGGTGGACGCGGCGATGCGGCAGTACGGCGTGATCCGCGTGGACGGGCTCGACGAACTCCAGGACACGGCGGCGCTGCTGGCGCGGGCACGGAAGCCGCAGACCGACGGCGTCGTCGTCTATTCGATCTCGGGCGGCACGGGCGCGCACTTCTCGGACCTGGCGACCGCGGCCGGACTGCGGCTGCCGGCGCTGTCCGGAGCCAAGCAGGCCGAACTGCATCAATGGATCCCGGAGTATCTGAACGTCGCCAACCCCGTCGACAACGGCGGGCACCCCGTGGGCGACTGGCGGGGCCGCAAGATCATCGACGCGCTCCTCGCCGACCCTCAGGTCGGCGTGCTGATCTGCCCGATCACCGGCCCCTTCCCGCCCATGAGCGACAAGCTCGCCCAGGACCTCGTGGACGCGGCCGAGACGACGGACAAGTTGGTGTGCGTGGTGTGGGGCTCGCCCGTCGGCACGGAGGAGGCCTACCGCACGACCCTGCTCGGGTCGTCGCGGGTCGCCACCTTCCGCACGTTCGGCAACTGCATCACCGCGGTCAGGGCGTATCTCGACCACCACCGCTTCACGACCGGCTACCGCTCGCCCCTCGACGAGGCTCCCCGCACCCTATCCCCGTCCTTCCGCAAGGCGCAGGCCCTGCTCCGTCCCGGCCACCGGCTCAGCGAGCACGCGGCGAAGCAGCTCCTGCGGGCGTACGGCATCCGCGTGCCACGCGAGCAGCTGGTGACCAGTGCGGCGGCCTCGGTGCGGGCGGCGGGCCTGGTCGGCTACCCGGTGGTGATGAAGGCGTCCGCGCCGCAGCTCGCGCACAAGACCGAGCTGGGCCTGGTGAAGATCGGGCTGACCTCGGCCAGCCAGGTCCGCGACGCCTATCGCGAACTGACCGACATCGCCCGCTACGAGAGCATCGACCTCGACGGCATCCTCGTCTGCCAGATGGTCGAGCGCGGCGTCGAGATGGTCGTCGGCGTCACCCAGGACGCGCTCTTCGGCCCGACCGTGACCGTGGGCCTGGGCGGCGTGCTGGTGGAGGTGCTCCAGGACGCGGCGGTCCGCGTGCCGCCCTTCGGTGAGGACCAGGCCCGCTCGATGCTCGCCGAACTGCGCGGGCGGGCCCTGCTGGACGGGGTCAGGGGCGGGCCTCCGGTGGACGTGGACGCGCTCGTCGAGGTCGTCCTGCGGGTGCAGCGGATGGCGCTCGAGCTCGGCGGCGACCTCTCCGAGCTCGACATCAACCCGCTGATGGTGCTGCCACGCGGCCAGGGCGCGGTGGCACTGGACGCGCTCGCCGTATGCCGCTGACACGGCGACCGTCAGCCCGACCACGAATCGGAGCCGTACTCCCATGACTTCCTCCCCCGAAGAATCCGCCGAGCGCGCTGATTCCCCTGAGTCATCGGTCAGGCACACCACTGGCAACGGCGTCTCGTGGATCACCCTCAACCGGCCCGAAGCCATGAACGCCGTCACCTGGGACCAGCGCGAGCGCATCATCGCGCTGCTCGCCGACGCGTCCGCCGACGCGGCGGTACGCGCCGTCGTGATCACCGCGACCGGCAAGGGCTTCTGCGCGGGCGCCGACCTGCGCGGAGCCCCGTCGGACGGCGGGGAGCGCGTCGCGGGCGACGTCGCCCGCACGATCCGACGCGGCGCGCAGCGCCTCGTCGCGGCCGTACTCGACTGCGAGAAGCCGGTGATCGCGGCGGTGAACGGCACCGCGGCCGGCATCGGCGCGCATCTCGCCCTCGCCTGCGATCTGGTCCTGGCCGCCGAATCCGCCCGCTTCATCGAGGTGTTCGTGCGCCGCGGGCTCGTCCCCGACGGGGGCGGCGCGTATCTGCTGCCACGCCTGATCGGGCCGCAGCGCGCGAAGGAGCTGATGTTCTTCGGGGACGCGCTGTCGGCCGCGGACGCCGAGCGGATGGGGCTGGTCAACCGGGTCGTCCCGGCGGAGGAGCTGGAGAAGACGGCCCGTGAGTGGGCCGAGCGCCTCGCCCTGGGCCCGACGCGGGCCATCGCCCTGACCAAGCAGCTGGTCAACGCCTCCCTCGACACCGACCGCGGCACGGCGTTCGCGGCCGAGGCGGCGGCGCAGGAGATCAATATGACGACGCGGGACGCGAACGAGGGTGTGGCGAGCTTCGTGGAACGCCGGACCCCGACGTACCGGGGGCTGTAGGGGATCCTCCCCCAACCGGGCTCCACGCGCGGCCTCGATGAACGCGGTGAGCCGCTCGGGGCTCTTCACGCCCCGGCTGATCTCGATCCCACTGGAGACGTCCACGCCCCACGGGCGGGCCGAGCGCACCGCCTCCGCGACGTCGTCCGGGGCGAGTCCCCCGGCGAGGAGCCACTTCTGCCCGGCGGCGGGAAGCCGCTTGCCCGCCCGGTGCCACGTCCCACCCGCGCCCGGCACCGGCGCGTCGAGCAGCAGGATGCCGTCCGGCACGCGCCGTTCGAAGAGGACCTGCCGAACGCAGAGGGCGACGCCGCAGGCGAATCACACCACGACCCGGCCGAGCAGCACGAAAAGCAGCCTGCGGGCCCAGGGGAACACGCCGTACTCGGGCGGGCCGACAAGGAACACGGGGCGACGCATGCGAGCACGAGCACCTGTCCCGCGGCGCCCGACGTGGCGGTGGCCCGGGACCACTCGTCCCGGGCGGGTATGCGCGACTCGGCGGACGCACCGCTCCGGTCGACGTCGACCATCTTGGCCACCCCCATCTTTTGAACGCGTTCGATTCTACCGCGGACGTACACGCGCGCCGCATTCGGCGGCCCCGCGCCCCCACCCCTTCCTATCTGACGACCCGTCAGCTTCAATGGAGGCGTGATGGGACACGCAGGGATGGCGGCCACCGCCGTCCGTTACCTCAGGTCGGTCGGCGCCGCCACGTCCGCGGAGCCGTTCGAGGCACTCCCCCGCCCCGATCTGCGCGCCGTCGGCGACGACGAGCGCCTGCCGGTCGATCCCGGCGAATTCCGTCGCGTGCTCGGTCACTTCGCGAGCGGGGTCACCGTCATCACTGCCCCGGACCACGAGGGCGACGGTCCCGCCGGATTCGCCTGCCAGTCCTTCGCGTCCCTCTCGCTCGACCCGCCGCTGGTCGCCTTCATGGTCGCCCGTACCTCGACGACCTGGCCACGTATCGCCCGCGCGGGAGCTTTCTGCGTCAATGTCCTGGGCGCGGACCAGGGCGAGCTGTGCCGGGCGTTCGCGGTGAGCGGGGCGGACAAGTTCGCGGGGGTCGGCCATGCGCCCGCCCCCGTGACGGGGTCGCCGCGACTGGATTCCGTACCGGCGTGGATCGACTGCACGATCCAGGCCGTGCACACGGGCGGCGACCACCTCATCGTGGTCGGAAAGGTGGAGGCCCTGGGCGCGGACCAGGACGCGGGCGCGGACCCGCTGCTGTTCCACCGGGGGCGGTTCGGGCGGTTCAGCGCATAAGCCGTGACTCCGGTGCCGGCGCCCCGCTCCGCTCTTCGCCGATGCGTTCGTCGGCTCCTCGATCGTCCCTGTGATGACATGGGACGTCGAGGCCAGGGAAGCGTACGAGGCGACCCGTATGCGCTTCGAGCTCGGCCACGCCGTGCGGGCGCGCAGAGAGGCCCTGGGGATGACCCAGGCCCAGCCGGCCCGGGCAGCCGGGCTGCAGCAGCCCGCCGTGGCTCGCTTCGAGGCGGGTGGGAGCGCATGCCGACGCTGCCCCTGCTCGAACGGTTGGCCTCCGCGCTCGGGATGCGGCTCAGTGTCGGGTTCGAGCTGCTCGACCGCGCGAGCTGACGCAACCGGCCCGCCTCACCCGGCAGCAGGTGCAGGCACTTCCCGGCCACCGCCCCGCCGCCTGATAACCAGCGCCATCAGCGCCGCCACCGCGCACAGCGCCCCCGAGGCGTACCAGACGACGTCGTACGAGCCGAAGACGTCCCGCGCCATGCCGCCCGCGAAGGCGACGACCGCCGCGCCGACCTGGTGGGAGGCGAGGACCCAGCCGAAGACGATGGCCGAGTCGTCCCCGTAGTGGTCGCGGCACAGGGCGATCGTCGGCGGCACGGTGGCCACCCAGTCGAGGCCGTAGAAGACGATGAAGAAGATCATCGGCGGGTGCACGGACGGGGCCAGCAGCATCGGCAGGAAGAGCAGCGAGATGCCGCGCAGCGCGTAGTAGACGGCGAGCAGACGGCGGGCGTCGAAGCGGTCGGTGAACCAGCCGGACGCGATCGTGCCGACGACGTCGAAGACGCCGATCACTGCGAGGAGCGAGGCGGCCGCCGTGATGGGCATGCCGTGGTCGTGGGCGGCGGGAACGAAGTGGGTCTGGACGAGGCCGTTCGTCGAGGCGCCGCAGATCGCGAACGTGCCGGCCAGCAGCCAGAAGGGGCCGGTGCGGGCTGCCGAGAGCAGCACGTCGACGGTGCGGCGGGCGGCGCCCGGGACCGGGGCGGGCTTCGGGACGAACTTCTCGGCGCCGTACGGGGCGAGCCCCACGTCTGCCGGGTGGTCGCGCAGCAGCAGCCAGACGAAGGGGACGACCGCGAGCGCGGCGAGGGCGACCGTGACGGCGGCCGGGCGCCAGTGGTGCTCCTGGACGATCCAGGACAGCACGGGGAGGAAGATCAGCTGCCCGGACGCCGCGGCCGCCGTCAGGATGCCGGTGACCAGACCGCGCCGCTCGGTGAACCAGCGGTTCGTCACCGTCGCCGCGAAGGCCAGCGCCATCGAGCCCGTGCCGAGCCCGACGAGCATGCCCCAGCACAGCAGCAGCTGCCACGCGGCCGTCATCCACACGGTCAGGCCGGACCCGACCGCGATGATCGTGAGCGCGACTGCGACGACCTTCCGGATGCCGTACCGGTCCATCAGCGCCGCCGCGAACGGCGCGGTGATCCCGTACAGCGCGAGGTTGATGGAGACCGCCAGCCCGATCGTGCCCCGCGACCAGCCGAACTCCTGGTGCAGCGGGTCGATCAGCAGCCCCGGCAGGGAACGGAACGCGGCCGCGCCGATGATCGTCACGAACGTGACGGCGACGACGAACCACGCCCTGTGCGGTGGCACGATGCGGCTCCGCCACGGGCGGGGCGGACGGCGCACGCCTTGCTGGGCGGGGACGTCGGCGAGATCGCTTGTCTTGGTCACGTCACCCAGCATCCGATGGGCGATCACCGCGGGACGAGTGGCCTGAAGGACAGCATTCGATATGATCGGGCCATGGCCCCCGCACAGCGGCACCGAGTCGTCGTCCTCGCCCTCGACGGCTGCCTCCCCTTCGAACTGGGCATTCCGCAGCGCATCTTCGGCCGCGCGGCCGACGCCTCGGGCCGGAGGCTGTACGAGGTGGTGACCTGCTCGGTGCGGCAGCCGGGCCCCGTGCAGACGGACGCCGACTTCGCCGTGCTCGTCGAGAACGGTCCGGAGGCACTGGCGACGGCCGACACGGTGATCGTGCCCACCTCCTACGAACTCGGTCCCGTCCACGACGAGGGCCGGCTCACCCCGGAGCTGGCCGCCGCCCTCGCCCGGCTGCGGCCCGGCACCCGCATGGTGTCGATCTGCACGGGCGGGTACGTCCTGGCCGCGGCCGGATTGCTGGACGGGCGTCCCGCGACCACGCACTGGTCCTCCGCCGAGCACTTCCAACGGCTGTTCCCGAAGGTCAGGGTGGACGCCGACGTCCTCTTCATCGACGACGGCGACGTCCTCACGTCCGCCGGCGTGGCCGCGGGCATCGACCTGTGCCTGCACATCGTGCGCCGCGACCACGGCACGGCGGTGGCCAACGACATCGCGCGCCGCACCGTCGTGCCGCCGCACCGCGACGGCGGCCAGGCGCAGTACATCCAGCGCCCCGTCCCCGAGCCGCAGGTCGCGACGACGTCGGAGGCGCGCGCCTGGGCGCTGGCGCATCTCCACCGGCCGATCCAGCTGCGCGATCTGGCCGAGCAGGAGTCCATGTCCGTACGGACCTTCACCCGCCGCTTCCGCGAGCAGGTCGGGGTGAGCCCGGGTCAGTGGCTCACGCAGCAGCGGGTGCAGCGGGCGCGGCAGCTGCTCGAGACGACGGATCTGTCGGTGGACCAGGTGGCACGGGACGCGGGCTTCGGCACGGCGCAGTCGATGCGGCAGCACCTGCAGAGCGCGCTGGGGGTCCCGCCGACGGTCTACCGGCGTACGTTCCGGGCGACGACGCCTGCGCCCTGAAGGCGTCGAGGGTCCGCCCCGGACCCGCCGGGTACGCCCTCGGTGCCCTTCCTCAATCGCCGGACGGGCGCGACGGTGGCGGTGGCGGTGGCGGTTGGGCTGCTCTCCTCGCCCCTCGATCGACGTCCTCGGTGATCAGAACGTCAGCACCCCCCGCGCCACCCGCCCGTGCTCCGCGTCGTCCGCCGCCTTCGCGAAGTCCTCCACGGGGTACGTCTCCGTCACCAGCTCGTCGAGCAGCAGCCGCCCTTCCTGGTACAGCCGGGCGTACAGCGCGATGTCGTGCTGCGGGCGGGACGAACCGTAGCGGCAGCCCAGGATGGACTTGTCCAGGAACATCGACGCGGGCAGGAACGTCGCCTCGGCCGTCGGGGCCGGCATGCCGAGCAGCACCGCCTGGCCGTGCCGGTCGAGGAGGTCGATGGCCTGCCGGACGAGGCCCGTGTGCCCCACGCACTCGAAGACGTGCCGGGCGCCGTCCGGGAGGATCTCCCGCACCCCGGCCACGGAGGTGAGGAAGTGCGTGGCGCCGAAGAGTCGCGCCGCCTCCTCCTTCGCCGGGTTCGTGTCGACCGCGACGATCGTGAGCGCGCCCGCGAGCCGGGCGCCCTGCAGGACGTTGAGGCCGATGCCGCCGGTGCCGATGACGACGACCGTGTCGCCGAGCCCGACCTTCGCCCGGTTGAGCACGGCCCCGACACCGGTGAGGACGCCGCAGCCGATCAGCGCGGCGGAGGTGAGCGGGATGTCGTCCGGGATCCGTACGGCCTGGACGGCCTTGACGAGGGTGCGTTCCGCGAAGGCCGAGTTGGATGCGAACTGGTACAGCGGCCGCCCGGCCCGCGAGAACGGCTGCCCCGGCATCCCGATCGCCTTGCGGCACATCGTCGGCCGCCCCTGGTCGCAGGCAGCGCACGCCCCGCAGTTGGCCAGCGTGGACAGCGACACATGGTCACCGACCGCCACATGGGTCACTCCCGCGCCGACCGCCTCCACCATGCCCGCGCCCTCGTGCCCGAGGACGACGGGCGCGGGGAACGGGATCGTGCCGTCGATCACCGACAGATCGCTGTGGCACAGCCCGGCGGCGGCGACGGCGACCAGGACCTCGCCGGGCCCCGGGTCCCGTATCTCCAGGTCGTCGGCCACCTCGACCCGCTCACCGTCGAAGACGACACCTCTCACCGCAGCTCCTTGGGTAGGCCGAGCACGCGCTCGGCGATGATGTTGCGCTGGATCTCGTCCGAGCCGCCGTAGATCGTGTCGGCGCGGGTGAAGAGGAACAGCCGCTGCTGTTCGTCGAGCTCGTACGACGGCGACCACGCGCCGGGACCGGACGCGGCCGCCGCGCCCCGCACCTGAATCGCCAGCTCGCCGAGGCGCTGGTGCCAGCCGCCCCACAGCAGCTTCGCGACGCTCGGCGCGCCCGGGTCGTCCGAACCGCCCAGGGTTCGCAGGGCGTTCCACCGCATGGTGCGCAGCTCGGCCCACTGGCGCACGAGACGGTCCCGCAGCACCGGATCGTCGTCGACGGCGCCGCTGTCGACCGCGGTCCGCACGACCCGGCGCAGCTCCTCCTCGAAACCGATCTGCTGGACGAGGGTCGACACGCCGCGCTCCAGGGCGAGCAGGCCCATCGCCACGTGCCAGCCGCCGCCCTCGCCGCCGACGCTCCCGACGGCCTCCGCGCCGTCGAAGAAGACCTCGTTGAACTCGCTGGTGCCGGACATCTGCCGGATCGGCCGCACGTCGACGCGGCCCGGCTGGTCCATCGGCACGAGCAGGAACGACAGCCCGTGGTGACGGCGCGAGCCGGGCTCGGTGCGGGCCAGGACGAAGCACCAGTTGGCCTCGCGGGCGAGCGAGGTCCAGATCTTCTGGCCGGTCACCCGGTAGCCGGCGCCGTCCTTCACCGCGGTGGTACGGACCGAGGCGAGGTCCGAGCCGGCGCCGGGCTCGCTGTAGCCCTGGCACCACAGCTCCTCGCCGCGGGCGATGGCCGGGAGATGGCGGGTCTGTTGCTCCTTGCTGCCGTACGCGACGAGGGTGGGCGCGAGCAGGTTCTCGCCGATGTGGCCGACCCGGCCGGGTGCCCGGGCGCGGGCGTACTCCTCGGCCCAGACGACCTGCTGGATGAGGGTGGCGCGGCGGTTGCCGTGGTCGGCGTCCCAGCCGAGGCCGATCCAGCCGTCGCGGCCGAGCTCCCGCTCCCAGGCGAGGCGGGTGCCGGCGCGCTCGTGCTCGCTGCCGGGCCCGCCGCGGCCGGCGGCGGCGGCGAACCCGCCGGTGAGATGGTCCTCCAGCCACGCGCGCGCTTCCCGCCGGAAGGCCTGGTCCTCCGGCCCGAACTCGAAGTCCATCTACGCCTCCTGTCGTGGCGGGCGGGGAATTCCCCGACCGCGCCCCTTCCCGAAACCCCGCCGGGGCCGGGTGGGGTCGAGATTGTCCGGGACTGCCGCCCCGGCCCCCGCGGACCGTCGTTCCCCCTGTTGTGGGCAGTCGTTCCGCAGGGCGAGCGAAGCGAACGGGGGTACGCCCACGCCCGAAGGGATGTGGGGGGTGGGCACAGCCCCCCGGTGCCGGGCGCCGATCCGTTGGGCGCTCGGCGCGGGGCCCACCCCGATGCCGGACACCGGACCGCTGAGGGCCTGCCGAGGCCCCCAGCGGTGCCCGGATTCCGACCCGGCGGCGTCCGCCCGCGGGCCCGTCCCGGGACGCCGGGCGGGGCAGCACCCTCGGCTACGTGTTCGGGCGGTCACCCGATGCCGCCGCCCTGGCCATCGCCTCCAGCTGCGCCAGCATCGGCATCGGGTCCGTCCCCACCGTCCCCGGCAGAAAGTCCGCGATCCTCTCCGGCGTCCACGCCCCCTCCACGTACCCCGCCCGCAGCTCCCGGGGCTGCGCCCAGACCGCGATCTTGGGGCCTGCGACCGTGTAGACCTGCCCGGTGATGCCCTCCGCGCGCGCCCGCTCGGAGAGCAGATAGACGACGAGCGCGGCGACGTCCTCCGGCTCGCCGATCTCCCTCAGCTCCATCGGCACGTTCGCGGACATGCGGGTACGGGCGACGGGCGCGACCGCGTTGGCCGTCACCCCGTACTTGTGCAGCCCGAGCGCCGCGCTGCGCACCAGCGAGATGATGCCGCCTTTCGCGGCGGAGTAGTTGGCCTGTGCGACCGACCCCTGGTGGTTGCCGCTGGTGAAGCCGATGAGCGTGCCGCCGCCCTGCTTGCGCATCACCGCCGACGCCGCCCGGAAGACGGTGAAGGTGCCCTTCAGATGGGTGGCGACGACCGGGTCCCACTCCTCCTCGGTCATGTTGAAGAGCATGCGTTCGCGCAGGATGCCGGCGACGCAGACGACTCCGTCGATGCGCCCGTACTGCGCGAGCGCCGTGTCGACGATCCGCTGTCCGCCCGCCATCGTCGAGATGTCGTCCGCGACGGCCACGGCCTGCCCGCCTGCCGCCTCGATCTCCTTGACGACGGCCTCGGCGACCTCGGAGGTGGGCTCGCCGCCCTCGATCGAGACGCCGTAGTCGTTGACGACGACCTTCGCTCCCTCGGCGGCGCACGCGAGAGCCACGGCGCGCCCGATGCCGCGCCCGGCACCCGTCACGGCGACGGCCTTGCCTGCCAAGAAGTTCCCCACGTCCGGCCCCTTCCCGCGGTTTCTGACGGCCCGTTAGATTTTATGGGCCGTCAGACACCTCAGCACAAGCCCCCAGGAGGACCGATGTCCGAGCCCACGCTGCCGCCGGAGTTCCACGACATCGCCAAACGCGTCAACAACTGGGGGCGTTGGGGCGCCGACGACGAGATCGGGACGCTGAACCTGATCACGGACGAGGTGGTGCGGGGCGGCGCCGCGGAGATCCGTACCGGCCGCCGTGTGCCGCTCGCCCTGCCTCTCCAGCAGGACGGCGTCCAGACCGGGATGATCCCCGGGCGCGTGAACCCGCTGCACACCATGGTCCAGATCAACCAGGAGCTGTTCGGGCCCGGTACGGTCGCGACCAGCGACGACGCCGTGACGATGGGGCTGCAGGCGGCGACCCACTGGGACGCGCTCACCCATGTCTCCCACTCGGGGAAGATCTACAACGGCCGCCCCGCGGACACGATCACCGCCCACGGCGGCGCCGGCTTCAGCGGCATCGACACGGTCCGCACGCTCGTCTCGCGCGGGGTGCTGCTCGACGTGGCGCGCGCGAAGGGCGTCGACCGGCTGCCGGGCGACCACGCCGTGACGCCCGAAGACCTGGCGGAGGCGCAGGAGTTCGGCGGAGTGAGCGTGCGCGCCGGGGACGTCGTGCTCGTGCGGACCGGGCAGATCCAGGCGTACCTGGGCGGCGACAAGCACGGGTACGCCTTTCCGTCGCCGGGACTCTCGGTCCGTACGCCCGAGTGGTTCCACGGCCGCGACGTGGCGGCGGTCGCGAACGACACGCTCACCTTCGAGATCTTCCCACCGGAGATCGAGGACCTGTGGCTGCCGGTGCATGCGCTGGATCTGGTGGAGATGGGCATGCTGCAGGGTCAGAACTGGAATCTGGAGGAACTGTCGGCGGCCTGCGCCGATGAGGGGCGGTACGCCTTCCTCCTGTCGGCGACGCCCGAGCCGTTCGTGGGCGGCACCGGAACGCCGGTCGCGCCGGTGGCCGTGCTCTAGCCTCGGCGGTCCCGCCCGGGTACCCGTGGGGCCCGGGCGCTCGGGGTCCGCGTGCCCGGAGCGCCTGTGCGCCCCGCGTCAGGCGGTGTACGTGCCGGGCATCAGGCCCACCGGAACGGCCGGTGCCACCACGTGCGGCGCCGACAGCCTTTGCTGCGGCTGTGACTTCGGCTGCGGCGCCGCGCTCCGGTCGACCTCGCACCAGATGCGCTTGCCGGCCCCTTCGGGCTGCCAACCCCAGCGGTCGGCGAGCCCGTCGACCAGCTCCAGGCCGCGCCCGTTGGTGTCGTCCCCCTCCGCGTGCCGCGGCTGCGGCGGGCAGGCGCTCGTGTCGGCGACCTCCACCCGCACCGTCCCCGCGTCCGTCGCACCCGCGCCGAAGAGCATGCGCAGCACGGCCGGACAGCCCGTGTGCACCACCGCGTTGGTGACCAGCTCGGAGATGAGCAGCACCAGCGTCTCAGCCAGCGGCTCGTCGTCCCCTATCCCGGACCCTGCGAGCCGCGAACGGGCCCATCTCCTGGCCCGTCCCACCTCCGCGGGATCCGGACCGACCTCCAACTGAACCTGAAGCACCTGCACCGTTCACACCATCCGAACCGGCGGACACATCGCCTCGCGCCTCATAGCCATCGTCATCACGGAACGTGATTTCCTTGTCAGACAGCATGGTTGACGTACAGTCACCGCAACAAGCGCTTCGGGCATATTCCAGCGCGAAGGAGTATGCGTGGTGCATACTGTGCGACGCACGCTGCGGACAGTCGAACACCCTGTGCGAGCGGCGCATTTCCCTCCGGCGGCCACGTCGGTGACCGGCCGGAGGCTCGGGGCCCACGCGGCGGAGCCGGTCATGTCACGGCCTCCGCGGCAGCACGCATCTCGCACCCCACGGAGCGTACCGGAGGGGGAACCCGACTCCGGGCCGTGACGACTCCGCCGAAGGACACAACCCGATATCGACGCACGGTGACTCACCGGAGTGCGGCGGCGAGCAGTTCCTCGGACTCGGCGGCCGTCTGCCACAGCTCGGCGCGCACCCAGGCCCGCTTGAGATGCAGATGCACATCGGCTTCCCAGGTGAAGCCCATTCCGCCGTGCACCTGGAGGCAGTCACGGGCACCCCGTACGGCCGCCTCGTCGGCGAGCAGCTTTGCTCCCGCGATCTCGACGGGGTCGGCGGTGACGGAGGCCGCGTAGACGGCGGTGCGGGCCAGTTCGGTGCGTACGAGCATCCGGGCGCAGAGGTGTTTGACCGCCTGGAAGCCGCCGATGGGCCGCCCGAACTGCTTCCGTTCCTTCGCGTGTCGCACGGCCAGCTCGGTGGTGCGGGCGGCGGACCCGACCTGCTCGGCGGCGGTGAGAAGAACGGCCTCGGGGCCGGGGCCCGGCCCGCCACCCCCGCGGAGGCGGTGCAGCGGCGTGAGCGGATCGACCGACCGTACGGCCACGGCCCCCGCCACGTCCCCGAGCACCTCGTCGGCCTCCTCCAGCCAGGTGACGAGGCCGCTGTCCGCCCTCGTCACCACGGCCTCGCCGGTCGCGGCCCCGGGCACGGCCCCGGCCGCCAGGTGCGTGGCCACCAGCGGCCCGGGCAGCAGCACCCGCCCGGCCTCCTCGAACGCGAGTACCGCCTCGGGCAGGCCGAGACCGACCCCGCCCTCCGCCTCGGGCAGCCGCAGCGCGAAGAACCCGGCATCGCCGAGCTCCCGCCACAACGCCCGGTCCAGCGCCGGATCGTCCACGGCGGCACGCAGCGCGTCCCGGTCGAAGCGGGCCTCCAGCAGCTGCCGCACGCCCGCCCGCAAGGCGCTCTGGTCCTCGGTCAGTTGGAAGTGCACGCCCGGTCACCGCTCCTTCGGCAGGCCGAGTATCCGCTCGGCGACGATGTTCCGCTGGATCTGGGAGGTGCCGGCCGCGATCGTGTACGACAGCGAGGAGAGGCGGTCCAGGTTCCAGTCGCGGGCCAGGTCCAGGGCGTCGGGGCCCAGGACGTCGGCCGCCGTGTCGTACAGCTCCTGGCGCGCGTGGGAGTAGCGGAGCTTGAAGACCGAGCCGCCGGTGCCGGGCACCCCGCCCGTGCGGGTCGACTCGCTGACGTTCCACTGCGTGAGCCGCCACAGCGCGCCGAACTCCGCGTTCAGGCGCCCCAGTCGGCGGCGCAGCGCGATGTCGTCCCAGCGGCCGTTCTCGCGGGCGGCGCGGGCGAGTTCGCCGAGCGTGCGGCGACAGGCGACGACCTCGCCGACGAAGGCCGTGCCGCGTTCGAAGGAGAGGGTGACCATCGTGACGCGCCAGCCGTCGTTCTCCGCCCCGACCCGGTTCGCGGCCGGCACCCGCACCTCGTCCAGGAACACCTCGGCGAACTCGGTCGATCCGGCGAGCGTCCGAAGCGGCCGTACGGTGATGCCGGGCGCGTCCATCGGCATCGCCAGCCAGGTGATCCCGCGGTGCTTAGGGGCGTCCGGGTCGGTGCGGACCAGCAGCTCGCACCAGTCGGCGACCTCCGCGTGCGAGGTCCAGATCTTCGAGCCGGTCACCACGTACGCGTCGCCGTCCCGCACCGCCCGGGTCCGCAGCGACGCCAGGTCCGATCCGGCGTCCGGCTCGCTGAAGCCCTGGCACCAGATCTCGTCGCCGCGCAGGATCGGCGGCAGCCAGCGCTCGCGCTGCTCCTCGCTCCCCTCGGCGGCGATCGTCGGCCCCGCGTGCAGCAGGCCGACGAAGTTCGCCCCCACGTACGGCGCTCCGGCCTTCTCCGTCTCCTCCAGGAAGATCAGCCGCTGGGTCGGGGAGGCGTCCCAGTGGAGATCCGCGTACCCGGCGTCGTACAGCGCCCGCTGCCAGCCCGCGTCGCACGCCCGCCGGCCCGGCCAGTCGTCGGGCGAGGGCCTCGGCGGCAGCTTCGGCAGTGCCACCGCCAGCCACTCGCGCAGCCCGGCCCGGAAGGCCTCTTCCTCCTCCGTGTACGCGAGGTCCATCAGTCGAGGTCCAGGCCCAGCATCCGGATCGCGTTGCCGCGCATCAGCTTGTGGATCGTCTCGTCGTCGAGATCCTTCACATGGTCGAGCGCGACCTCCTTCGTGTGCGGGAAGGTCGAGTCGACGTGCGGATAGTCGGTCTCGAAGGTCGCGTTGTCCCGCCCCACGACGTCCAGCGACGCGACGCCGTGCTTGTCGCGGAAGAAGCAGCAGAACATCTGACGGTAGTAGTAGGTGGACGGCGGCTCCGGGATCAGGTCCCGCACCCCGCCCCAGGCCCGGTGCTCCTCCCACACGTCGTCCGCCCGCTCCAGGGCGTACGGGATCCAGCCCATCTGGCCTTCGCTGTAGGCGAGCTTGAGCGTCGGGAACTTCACCAGCACCCCGCTGAAGAGGAAGTCCATCATCGACGCCATCGCGTTGTTGAAGGACAGCGACGCCTGGACGGCGGGCGGAGCGTCCGGCGAGGCGGCGGGCATCTGCGAGGACGACCCGATGTGCATGTTGACGACCGTCCCGGTCTCCTGGCACACCGCGAAGAACGGGTCCCAGTACCCCGAGTGGATCGACGGCAGCCCCAGATACGTCGGGATCTCGGAGAAGGTCACGGCCCGCACGCCGCGCGCCGCGTTCCGCCGGATCTCCGCGACCGCCAGGTCGATGTCCCAGAGCGGGATGATGCAGAGCGGGATCAGCCGGCCCCCGCTGTCACCGCACCACTCCTCGACCATCCAGTCGTTGTACGCGCGCACGCACGCGAGCGCGACCTCCTTGTCCTTGGCCTCGGCGAAGGTCTGCCCGCAGAAGCGGGGAAAGGTGGGGAAGCAGAGGGAGGCCTCGACATGGTTGAGGTCCATGTCCTCCAGCCTCGCCTTGGGGTCCCAGCAGCCGCGCCGCATCTCGGCCCGGGTGATGCCCTCCAGCGTCATGTCGTCGCGGTCGAAGCCGACGGCGGCGATGTTGCGCTTGTACGGGAACTTGAGGTCCTCGTAGATCCACCAGTCGGTCGGCGGGCCGTCCGGGTCCATCGTGATCTGGTACTTGCCGCCGACGTACGCGAGCTCGCCGATGCCGGCGGTGAGCGGCTGGGGCCCGCGGTCCCGGTACTTCGCCGGCAGCCATGTCTCGAAGAGATGTGCGGGCTCGATCACATGGTCGTCGACGCTGATGATCCGAGGCAGTTCCCGTTCCATCGGGTCCCCTCCGCTCTGGCGGTCCTGACGCGTTCTGACGGGTCGTCAGATAGCAGGCTAGCCCCGCACCCCTGGACCGACAAGGCGACCGGCCCTACGCTCTCCGCACGATCTGACCAACCGTCAGCTCCATCGGAGGGGGACATGACCGCCGTGACCGACACCGCACACGCCCTTGGCGCCTCCCGCACCCTCTGGGAGCTGATCGACCGCCGCGCCACGCTCACCCCGGACCGGCCCGTGCTGATCCAGGACGACCGCCGGCTGACCTTCGGCGAGCTGCGGGACGGCTGCGAACGGGTGGCGGCCGGCCTGTACGGCATGGGCGTGCGGCCCGGCACCGTCGTCGCCTGGCAACTGCCCACCCGCATCGAGACGGTCCTGCTGACCGGTGCGCTGGCCAGGATCGGCGCCGTCCAGTCACCCGTCATCCCCTTCTACCGGGACCGGGAGGTGGGCTTCGCGGTACGCGAGTCGAAGGCGGAGTTCCTCGCTGTTCCGGGCGAGTGGCGCGGCTTCGACCACACGGCGATGGCGGGACGGCTCGGTGCGCGCGGCGTCTTCGAGGCGTACGACACCCTGCCCGCCGACGACCCGTCCGTGCTGCCCCCGCCGCCGGCCGAGGGCACGTCCGTGCGCTGGATCTACTGGACCTCCGGCACCACCTCCGACCCCAAGGGGGTGCTGCACACCGACCGTTCGCTGATCGCGGGCGGCTCCTGCCTGGCGCACGCGCTGCGGCTCACACCCGAGGACGTCGGGTCGATCGCTTTCCCGTTCGCGCACATCGGCGGGGCGGACTATCTCGTGATGCTGCTGCTGTACGGCTTCCCCGCGGTGCTCTTCGAGAAGTTCGCGCTGCCGGACGCCCTGGAGACGTACCGCAAGCACGGCGTCACGACGGCCGGCGGCTCCACGGCCTTCTACTCCATGTTCCTGGCCGAGCAGCGCAGGCGACCCGGGGAGCCGGTCGTCCCCACCCTGCGGCTGCTGGCCGGCGGGGGCGCGGCGAAGCCGCCCGAGCTGTACCACGCGGTCGTCCGGGAGATGGGCGTCCAGCTCACGCACGGCTACGGCATGACCGAGGTGCCGATGATCACCATGGGTTCACCGGACGACACCGCGGAGAACCTCGCCACTACGGAGGGCAGGCCCCCCGAGGGCATGGAGATACGCATCGTCGACGGCGAGGTGCGACTGCGCGGGGAGGCGGTCTGCCAGGGATACCTGGACCCGGATCAGACCGCGGCCGTCTTCGACACGGACGGCTTCCTGATCACCGGGGACCTCGGGCACCTCACGCCGTCGGGGCACCTCGTCCTCACCGGCCGCCTCAAGGACGTCATCATCCGCAAGGGCGAGAACATCTCGGCCAAGGAGATCGAGGACCTGCTGCACGAGCATCCGGGCGTGGGGGACGTGGCCGTCATCGGCCTCCCGGACGCCGACCGCGGCGAGCGCGTCTGCGCGGTGATCGAACAGCCCCCGGCCGCGCCACCGCTGACGCTGGCCGCGGTCACGGCGTACCTGCGGGGCACGGGTCTCGCCACCCACAAGCTGCCGGAGCAGTTGGAGAGGGTGGAGGCCCTGCCGCGCAACGAGACGCTGCGGAAGGTCCTGAAGTACAAGCTGCGCGAGCGATTCGGGGCGGGTGCCGGGGCCGACGGAGGGTGAGCCGCGGGCCGTGGCGGCGCCTTTTCTCTCCCCTGCCCGCCCCTTCCCGCACGGGGACAAGCCCCCGGCCCGCAGCCCTCAGCCCGGGGGGCGTCTCCGGCACCGAGCCGCGGCCGGGGTGCCCGCCCTCGGGATCGAGCCCCGCCCGCAAACGGGGTCCGTGGCGGCACCCGGGTACGGAAAGGGGTGGGGAGGGGCTGTGGGGCGGGCAGGGGCTGTGCCGACAGGCCGGCTCCGCCGCGTGGGCCCGCCGCAGGTCCTACGGCTCCGGCGTGACGTAGTACGCCGCGAACGCCGCCAGGATCTGGTCCTCGCTGATACGGCCGTCGCCGTCCGCGTCCAGCGCCCGCGCCACCGCCTCGCACCGATCCGGTTCGACCCCCAGCACCCGCAGCACCCGCGCCGCGTTCGGCGGAGTGACCCCGTCGCCGTCCACGTCCGCGATGGCGATCACGGCGTGGAGGAAGGGGCGGGCGATCTCGGCGAAACGGTGGGGGTTGTCCCGCAGTCTCTTCACCGCGCCCGTCACGAACTCCTGGCGCGTGACCCGCTGGTCGCCGTCCACGTCGGCGATCCCCGCCATGCCCTGCCAGAACGCCTCGGCGCCCGAATAGAGGGCCTGCCCCTTGTCGGAGCGTGCCGTCGTGCCGAACTCGGCGAGCAACGAGGCCGCCGCCCTGTTGAAGTCCTCACGGTCGATGTAGCCGCTGCCGTCCTGATCGAACTCCGCGAACCGGTGGGCGATCTTCCGCTCGTACTCTGCGCTGTCCATGCGGGGAGGGTACGTCGACATGACCGGGTCCCGCTCCCGTTACGCGGAGAGGGGCTCGGCCTCCTCGTCGACGGCCGCGGCCACGTCCTCGTACACGTCGAAGAGCCGGCGGACGCCCAACGCTGCCAGCACCCGGTTCACATGCGAGTGGTCGACGGCGCCCCGCGCCGGGAGGATCAGCCGCAGCCTGCCCTGGCAGGACCGCATCAGGCGGCGGGAGGCTATGAGCACGCCGACGCCGCTGGAATCGCAGAACTGCACCCCGGACAGGTCGAGGACCAGATCGCGGCGGCCCAGTGCCACAGCGTCGTGGACGCGGCGGCGGACCACGGGCGAGCTGACCAGATCGAGCTCGCCCCGTATGTGCAGCACGGTCCACGAACCCTGCTCCGCCCGGTCCACCTTGAGCATCACGCGTCCGGCCCTCCTCGTCGTCGAGATACGGAAGCCTGCCTTCCAGGCGCCGCTTCCCAACAGTCCCGAGATCAAACCCAGGGAGGCGTACTTGCCGCAAAGACGGGTGCGCCGGAGGCGCGGCCCACTACATTCGAGAGGACGACGGCAGCAGCAGGTGCGAACATGCGGAGGGTTTGGGGGCGCCGGATGGTCAAGGACACACCACCCCGCTGGGACCGCAGGATGCAGCAGCGACTGGCGCGGGGCGAGGCCGCCGCGCTCGGCGAGCTGTACGACCGGTTCGCCTCGCTCGTGCACAGCCTGGCCCACCGGGTGCTGGACGACGACGCGGCGGCGGACCAGGTGACCCGTGAGGTCTTCGGCTATGTGTGGGAGAACCCCGACGCGTACGACCCCAAACAGGGCAACATGCGGTCCTGGGTGGCCCGGCTCACCCACCGCCAGGCCGTGCACCGCCTGCGCGAGCAGGAGGCGGCGGTACAGGCGGAGAGCGGCGGCAGCACCACGGAGGATCTGGAGCAGAAGATCCGACGCGCGTCGGTCGCCGCCCGCGCCGACTACATCGTGACGTCGATGCCCGCGCCGCTGCGGGCCGCACTGGAGCTGGCCTACGTCCAGCGCAGGGACTACCGGCAGACGGCTGCCGACCTCGGGGTGACGGAGGACGAGGCACGGCGGCGGCTCCGGCTCGGCCTTCAGCTGCTGTCCACGGCGAACACCCGCCCGCTCGTCGAAGGCTCCTCACCGCCCGGATACGGACGCTCGCTGTGACCGGCCCACTCGACGACGGCCGCGACGCAGACGAGCCCGAGGACGGGCCCGGTGCCGCGCCGCGCATACCGGGGCCGCGGGCGGCGGGTGACGACCTGACGCCGCCGCCGGTCCTGCCCGAGCCGGTGCCGCCGGAGGAACCCGCGGCCACGGACCGGCTGCCCCACGGCGTGCTGAAGTCCCTGCTGGGCGCGTGGGCCCTGTCCGCGTGCTCCGCCGAGGAGACCACGGCCGTGGAGGAGCACCTCACCGAGTGCGCCCCGTGCGCGGACGAGGCGCTGCGGCTGCGCGACGCGGTCGGGCTGCTGCACACGGACCGCGACCTGGACCTGGACCCGCTGCTGCGGTCCCGGGTGCTGGAGAACTGCCTGGGCCGCCGGCCCGCCCGTATCCCGGTGCCCGCGTGGGCGACCCCGTACGACGCGGAGACGGCGCGGCTCGACGCGCTGCTGCGGGACATCGGCGACTCGGAGTGGCACACGCCGCTGCGCCTGAAGTGGTTCGACGGCACGGAGGCGGTCAGCCGCAAGACGACGGTCGCGGGTGTCATCGGCCACCTGATGTCCGTGGACGGGCTGGTCGCGTCCGCGCTCGGCCTGGAGGACCCGGCGGGCGAGGCCGCGCCGCGCTCGCCGTCCGACCGCACCGAGCGGTACTGGCGCTCCGCGCACTTCCCGCCGACGCGGAGGATCCGGATGCCGTGGCGCGAGCAGAGCCACACGCTGGTGCGGACGGTCTCGTTCGCGGGCCGCGGGGTCGCCGAGCTGTCCGTGTCGTACGGCGACTTCGCGCTGCCGCTGCGGGACTCGCTGCTCGACCGCGCCTTCGAGTGCTGGGTGCACGCGGACGACATCGCGAACGCGGTGGACTATCCGTACGATCCGCCGAGCGCCGCGCATCTCCACCACATGATCGACCTGGCGGCCCGGCTGCTCCCCGCGGCCCTGGCCGCCCGCCGCCGCGCCGGCCTCGCGAGCCCCGCCCGTCCACCTGGTCACGGCGGGCTCACCCGGTCGCTCGCTGCACCTGGAGGTCGAGGGCGCGGGCGGCGGCCACTGGTACATCGCCCTGGACTCCCCCGCCGCACTCGGCGACCCCGGCCACGCGGTGGCCCAAGTCGCGCTCGACGCCGTCGAGTTCTGCCAGCTCGTCGCCGGGCATGTCTCGCCCGCCGAGGCCGCGGCCGGCCAGGACGGCGACCGCGAGGCGATCCGCGACGTCCTCTTCGCGGCGGCTTCCCTGTCTCGGCTCTGACCGTCCGACCGGGCGACCACCGACCGAGCGGGCGGGCGGGCCCAAACGGGCGGAACTTGTCCCTCTGCGTGCCCCGCCTCGTACGCCTAGGCGAAGACCACCGTGCGGTGGCCGTTGAGCAGGATCCTGTGCTCCGCATGCCACTTCACCGCGCGGGCCAGCGCCTGGCACTCCACGTCGCGGCCGATCGCCACCAGCTGATCCGGCGTCACCTCGTGTCCGACGCGCTCGACTTCCTGCTCGATGATCGGGCCCTCGTCGAGGTCGGCCGTCACATAGTGGGCGGTCGCGCCGATCAGCTTGACGCCGCGCGCGTGCGCCTGGTGGTAGGGCTTCGCGCCCTTGAAGCTGGGGAGGAAGGAGTGGTGGATGTTGATGATCCGGCCGCTCAGCTGCTTGCAGAGGTCGTCGGACAGCACCTGCATGTAGCGGGCCAGCACCACCAGCTCCACGTTCTCCGCCCGCACCAGCTCCAGCAGCTGCGCCTCGGCGTCCGCCTTCGTGTCCTTGGTGACCGGGATGTGGCGGAAGGGGATGTCGTACGACGCGACGAGCTCGGCGAAGTCGGTGTGGTTGGAGACGACCGCCGCGATGTCCACCGGCAGCGCGCCGATCCGGGACCGGAAGAGCAGATCGTTCAGGCAGTGGCCGAATTTGCTGACCATCAGCACGATCCGCATGCGCTCCTCGGCGCGGTGGATCTGCCAGTCCATCTGGAACGAGTCCCCGACGGCGGCGAAGCTTGCCCGCAGCTTGTCCACCGTCACCGGCGCCTCGGCCGAGAAGTGCACCCGCATGAAGAAGAGACCCGTGTCCCGGTCTCCGAACTGCCGGCTGTCCTCGATGTTGCAGCCGGTGATGAAGAGATAGCTGGAGACGGCGTGCACGATGCCCTGTTTGTCCGGGCAGGAAAGCGTGAGGACGTACTGGTCGGTCATCTTCGTAGGGTGCCACACCCCCTCGGGCACCGGCGGCCCCGTCCGTCAGGCGGAACACCGGGCGGACGGCCGGGCGGAACGTACGCTCCGGCTCACGCCGAGCGGGTCATGATCCGCAGCACTTCCAGCGTCCGCGGCGGCGCGTCCGGGTCCTCCCCGTCGTTCGTCGCCAGCCGTACGTGCGCCTCGCGCGCGGCCCGTACGGCCTCCGGCCAGCCGTGGTGCTCCATGTACGCCGACACCGGCGCGTCCGGACCCACCTGGTGCATGATCCTCAGCACCCGCAGCACGGCCACGTCCACCAGGGCCGCCTCTCCCGAGTCCCGGAAGATCGTCCCGACGTACTTTTCGGCGGACCAGCTGTCCAGCCAGGTGTCCTCGACCAGCCGGTACACGGCGTCGGTGACGTCGCCGTACCCCTCGCGGCCCGCCAGCCAGGTCTCCTGGTGGAAGGCGGGGTCGGAAAGCATGTGCAGCGCCGAGCGCACATTGCTGCGCCAGCGCCACCAGGGCATGTCATTGAGCGGCATGTCGCCCATGGTGGAGGAGCGACGGCCGCGACGGGAAGAGTTCATTGACGTTCACCTCGTGAGCTCGGTCCTTGCGAGCTCCGCCATGAGGGATTCGTGCACGTGAGACCGTCCCACCGAGGGCACTGAGGGCACTGCATCGAAGCTTGCACGCATCGATCGTACGTTCCCCACAACTCGGTGATCTCCAGCCCCTGCAATTCACCTTCTGGTCACTTTTCGTTGAAGTGTCCTCACTCCAGCGTTACCCACGAGGCGGAAATGTGCATGCCCATGACCGGATGGCGACTTTCCTCCTCCCCCCGCCCCTACAGGACCGCGACGCTCGTCGCCGCGTGCATGGCGGCGGTCGGAACCTCGCTGTCGGGATGCGGTGTGCTCCCTGGTGCCACGGGGGACTCCAGGGAGCCCGTCACCGTCATGACCTTCGCCCCGGACGAGACCAAGGCGACCAACATGCCCGGGATGCCCGCCATGGCGGAGGCCTACGCCCGGTACGTCAACTCGCGCGGCGGCATCGACGGCCACGAGCTGCGCGTCCTCACCTGCAACGAACACAACACGCCGACCGGCGCCGCCGCCTGCGCCCGGCGCGCGGCGAAGGAGGGGGCGGTCGCCGTCGTCGGCTCCTACAGCCAGCACGGCCGCGCGTTCATGGCGCCGCTGGAGGCGGCGGGCATTCCCTACATCGGTGGCTACGGGGTCTCCGAGGAGGAGTTCACCAGCTACCTCTCCTATCCGGTCAACGGCGGCCAGGCCGCGCTGCTCGCCGGCAACGGGCAGCAGCTCGCCACCGGCTGCGAGAAGGTCTCCCTGGTCCGGCCCGACAGCGTCACGGGCGACGATCTGCCCGTCCTGCTGAACGCCGGCCTGGCCCGGGGCGACGGGAAGCCGTCCATCGACGTCAAGGCGGCGGAGGACTCCACCGAGTACACGGAGAAGGCCGAGGAGGCGCTCGACGAGGCGGGCGACGACGACGGCTGCGTCACCGCCGTGCTCGGCGAGCGTACGGAGACGTTCTTCGACTCCTTCCGACGGCTGCGCGAGAGCGAGGAAAAGGAAGGCGTCCGGATCTCCTCGGTCCTCAGCTCGGTGGACCAGCCGCTGATCGACCGTATGGGCGGCGCGAGCGGGCCCTTCGAGGGCGCGTTCATGACCGGGTGGTACCCGGACGCGAGTGACACCCGGTGGGGAACGATGCGCGAAGTGATCCGCGAGCACGCGTTCGGCGACAACCGGATCGACGCGGCGGACGCGGGTGTGCAGACCACGTGGATCGCGTACACGGTCCTGAATAAGGTCATCGAGTCCCTCGACCGCTCCGAGATCACCCCCGGCGCGCTCGCCCACGCCCTCGACGGCGGCGTCCGCGTCGACACGGGCGGCATCACCCCGCCGCTGCGCTGGCGCTACGAGGACATGCTGGGGACGCCCGGATTTCCCCGAGTGGTGAACCGAAGCGTGACCTTCCAGGTGGTGCGCGACGGCCGGCTGGTGGCCCAGAAGCAGGGCTTCGTCGACGTCAGCACGACGATGCGGGACTCGCCGACGGCGTAGCCGCAGGGCGGGGGGCCTTGCGGCTCCGCCGCGGGCCCACCCGCCGGTACCGGCGGGTGGGCCCGGCGTTCGAGTGCGGACACTCCGGCTCACCGGGCTGCACGGTCCGATTCCCGGCCCGTCCGTCGCTCGCGGACGGGCACCCGGGCGATACGGGGCTCATCCCCAGCCCGATCGATGTCCCGAGACGGACACCCCGGCCGACCTGGCGACACCGGCACACACGAAGCCCGTTCCGGCGCTCCAGGACGGAGACACGCCTGCTCACTCGGCAATACGGACTCTTCCCAGCCCGTCCGTCGCTCGAGGAGGGACACCCCGGCTCACCCGCCGGTCCGGCGCACCTCGGTGGCGCTCGAGGGCGGACGCCCCGGCCAACCCCACGGCCCGGGGCGCACTCTCAGTCCCTTCGGCGACGGACGCGCCCGGGGGCGTCAGAGCTGCCGGGGTTCGCGCTTCGTGAGGCCGTACGTGGTGGCGATGGAGTTCCAGAGGCCGGAGGCCTCCTGCTTGGCCTTGGTGGCGTCGCCGCTGGCCCGCGTCGCCTGCGCCGACTGGCTCGTCTGGCGCGCCTTGCCGTCGCGGCAGCCCTTCTTGCCGTCGACCTGGCCCGCCCACGCCGCGTAGTGGTCGTCCGCCTTCGCGGAGGCCTCCCAGGCCTCGGTGAGGGCCTTGGTGAGCGCCGCGTTGTCCGGGAGCTTGTCCACGGACAGGCCCTCGAGGCGGGTCACGAGGCCGCGGCGCTGCTCGGCCGCGCCGCGCAGATCCTCGGCGGCCCGGTCGAGGTTGTCGCACCTCCTGATCGAGTCGACGGCGGCGATCACCGCGTCACGGCTGTCGCCGCTGTCCGCGAGGAGCTTGTCGAGGGCCTCGGCCTGGCCCTTCGCGGGGTCGGCCGCGCCGGCCGTCGAGCCGGGCGAGGTGGCCGCGGCGACGGTCTTGTCGTCGTTCTGGCCCTTGTCGTCGTCGCCGCCGCCGAACATCAGCGCGCTCGCGCCGAGGCCGAGCACGGCGCAGCCGACGACGACCGCGGCGATCAGCGGTACCCGCGAGCGGCTGCGCTGCTGCGGCTCGTCCGCGTAGGGGGGCTCGTAGGGGGGCTGGTACTGCGGCGTGGGCTCGTACGACTGCTGCGCGTACGACTGCTGAGGGTGCGGCTGCGGCGGCACGGGTGGCAGGTACTGCGTGGCCTCCGCCCCGCCGCCGGCCGCTGCGTCCTCGCTGCGGAAGAGGTTGTCGAACTCGGCGGGAGGCTGACGGTCGCCGGGCGCGCCGGGGCGGACCCCGTACGGGGCGCCCTGCGGTACGGGCGGCAGATACTGGGTGGCCTCCGCGTCACCGCCCGCGGCAGCGGGCTGCATCCCGAGGAGCTGCGTCGACTCGGCGGGCTTCTCGTACGGGAGGGGTGCCCCCGCGGCGGGCTGGAAGGGCGCGATGTACTGGGTGGCGTCCGCGTCTGGCGCGGCAGCCGGGAGCTGCCCGCCCGTCTGCGCGTACTGGCCCGGCAGTTGTGCCGTGCCCCCGGCGTCGTACGGCGGCAACGGCTGGGCGGCCTGGTGCGGCTGCGGGAGCTGCTGGTGCGGCGGCAGCGGTTGCGCGTACACCTCGGGCTGCCCCGGCATCTGCTGCGCGTACACCTCGGGCTGCCCCGGCATCTGCTGCGCGTACACCTCGGGCTGCCCCGGCATCTGCTGCGCGTACGCCTCGGGCTGCCCCGGCATCTGCTGAGGCTGAGGCTGCTGATACGGCTGCGGCTGCCCCTGCTCGGGACCCCACGGCTGACCCCAGGGCGCCCCGCCCGCCGGAGCGACCTGCTCCCCGCTGACGCCTGGTATCCAGGGTTCGCTGCCGTCCGCGGGCAGCACGACACCTTCGTGCGCGGGCTGCGCAGCCGGAAGCTGCGCCTCGTCACCCTGTCCGCTTCGCGTCACCGGGACTCCTACACGTAAACCTACGGAATCGTCGGTTCACGCTACCGGGTGCATCAACCCCTCCGCACACACGTGTGGCCGCCGTAACAAGATCGCGTCGCAAGACGCTGTTCAACGCCGCCCGTTCACGCCGCGCGCAGCTCCGTCCTCGCCGCGAACTCCCGTACCGCGGGCTCGTTCCCGTACGGCTCCAGCCGGTACTGGAGGTCCTCCAGGTATTCCGCGCCCCGGCCGGACCTCAGTGTCCCGAGCAGGTCCACCGCCTGCGTGCCCGTCCGGCAGGCCGCCTCCACCTCGCGCTGCTGGACCTGCGCCGACGCGAGCAGCACCAGCCCGATCGCGCGGCGGCGGGCGCGGGACTCGGGGTGGCCCTCCAGGGAGTCGGCCGCGAGGCGGGCGGCCGCGTCCGCCTCACCCAGGTCTCGGTGGCAGTGGGCCAGCTCGTCGGCCAGATACGCATGATCGAAGTGGGCGATCCAGGCCGGGTCGTCCCCCGACTCCGCGCCGGCCCGCTCCAGCGCCGTCAGCGCCTTGCCGGCGACCTGGTGGCAGGCCCGGGCGTCGCCCAGCAGCGCGTGGCCCCGCGCCTCTGCCGCGTAGAACATCGCCTCCGCGCGCGGCGTCACCTGCCCCCGCGCACCCTCCTGTGCCGCTCGCGCGAGCTGAGCGATCTCCCGCGGGTTCCCCAGCTGCGCCGCGAGGTGGCTCATCGACGCCGCCAGGACGTACCCCCCGTACGCGCGGTCGCCCGCCGCCTGCGCCAGCCGCAGCGCCTGGATGTAGTAGCGCTGCGCGAGCCCGGGCTGGCCGGTGTCCACCGCCATGTACCCGGCGAGTTCGGTGAGCCGCGCGACGGCCGCGAAGAGCTGCCGGCCCACCGGCTCCCGGTACGAGCCCGAAAGCAGCCCCGACACCACACTGTTGAGGTAGTGGACGACGACCGGTCGCACATGCCCGGCCCCGAAGCGGTGGTCCAGCGTCTTGAGCGCCTCCGTCATCGCCCGTACCGCCTCGACGTCCGACACCCCCACCCGTGACCCCGCCGTGCGCGCCACCTGCGCGTCCGCGGCCGTGATCAGCCAGTCGCGGCTGGGCTCGACCAGCGCCGACGCCGCGACCGTCGCCCCGGACAGGAAGTCACGGCGGCCCACGTCACTGCGCCACAGCTCGCAGACCTGCTCGATCGCCCCGAGCACGGTCGGCGCGAACTGCAGCCCGACGCCCGACGCCAGGTTCTTCCCGTTCGCCATGCCGATCTCGTCGATCGTGACCGTGCGCCCGAGCTTGCGGCCCAGGGCCTCCGCGATGATCCCCGGCGCCCGCCCGCGCGGCTGCTGTCCGCGCAGCCAGCGCGCCACGGACGTCTTGTCGTACCGCAGATCGAGTCCGCGCTCCGCGCCGACCAGGTTGACCCGGCGGGCCAGCCCGGCGTTGGAACACGCGGCTTCCTGGATGAGCGCCTGCAGCCGTTCGTTCGGCTGGCGGGCGACGAGTGGCCTCGCTGCCATGACTACCCCCTGTACCGGACCGCCCGGTTCGTGATCTCCGACCGTGGTCTTCCACCGCGAGCTCGCCCCGCGATCTTCAATCACGATCTTCGATCGAGTTCATGATCTTCAATTGATAACTTCCCGGCGTTATCCGGAGAATGCCGCTGAGCTCGGACGATTACGGGTGAATGACGCTCACCCGCAAGGGGCTACCCTCCCGCCCGGCCCCGGCCGCACGCGCGCCCCCGCCCATGCACCCATGCGCCCCAAATGCAGGATCGATGCGCCGTGCCCCCGCCCGTGCGCGCCCGTAACCCGCGCTGACGGGGGGAGTTGTGTTCATCGTGGAAGAGACCATCGGCGTGGAAGCCGCACAGATCCCCAAGCAGCGGGGCGAACAGCTGCTGGACAGCGCCGTGCGGTATGCGGAGGACCGCCACTGGGACGTGTTCCCCGGCACCTGGCTCGAGGCCGTCGACGGCGCGGAGCGGTGCTCCTGCGGCGCGCCCGCGTGCGAGGCGCCGGGGGCGCACGCCGCCCGCCCGGACTGGGCGAGCCAGGCGACCGGAAGCGCCGTCGTCGCGCGCCGGCTGTGGGGGAAGCAGCCGAAGGCGTCGATCCTGCTGCCCGCGGGACGTACGTTCGACGCGCTGGACGTCCCGGAGTCCGCCGGCTTCCTGGCGCTGGCCCGGATGGAGCGGATGGATCTGATGCTCGGCCCGGTGACCTGCACCCCGGACCGGCGGATGATGTTCTTCGTCCTTCCCGGCGGCGCGGCGAAGGCCCTCGATCTGGTACGGAAGTTGGGCTGGGCACCCAGCTCGATCGACCTGGTGGCACGCGGCGAGGGCCACTACGTGGCGGCGCCGCCGACACGCATCGGCGGTCAGGGCGCGGTGCAGTGGGCCCGCCGCCCCACGCAGGCCAACCGCTGGCTGCCGGACGCGGAGGAGCTCATCAGCCCGCTGGCCTACGCGTGTGGACGGGAGGCAGCCGCCGGGCGGGCACGCCGATCGTAGTGTTGTTCCCGTACATACGGGGACAACGGAGGGCGGCACACCATGCCGGACCAGAATGCGACCCAGGAACCGGGCCGCACAGAGCTCCAGTCGGCGGGCGGTACGCCGGAAACGGCACCGCCCGCCGTCCGCGTGGAGGGACTGTGGAAGCGGTTCGGTGAGCAGATCGCCGTCGCGGGCATCGATCTGACCCTGCCCGCGGGCAAGTTCATCGGCCTGGTCGGGCCGAACGGCGCCGGCAAGACGACGACGCTGTCGATGGTGACCGGGCTGCTCCGCCCCGATCAGGGCCGCGTCGAGGTCGCCGGCCACGACGTGTGGAAGGACCCCGTCGAGGTCAAGGGCAGGATCGGTGTGCTGCCCGAGGGACTGCGGCTCTTCGAGCGGCTGTCCGGACGCGAACTGCTCGCCTACACGGGCCGGTTGCGCGGGCTGCCCGGTGACGAGGTGGACAAGCGGGCGGCGCAGCTCCTCGACGTACTGGATCTCGCGGGGGCACAGCACAAGCTGGTCGTCGACTACTCGACCGGTATGCGCAAGAAGATCGGCCTGGCCGCCGCCCTGCTGCACAATCCGCAGGTGCTGTTCCTGGACGAGCCGTTCGAGGGCGTCGACCCGGTCTCGGCGCAGACGATCCGCGGAGTGCTCGAGCGGTACACCACGTCCGGGGCGACCGTCGTCTTCTCCAGCCATGTGATGGAACTCGTGGAGTCGCTCTGCGACTGGGTCGCCGTGATGGCGGCGGGCCGGATCCGGGCGCAGGGCACGCTGGAGGAGGTACGGGGCTCGGCGTCGTCGCTGCAGGACGCGTTCCTGGAGCTGGTCGGGGCGAGCGGCCGGGACACCGGGGACTCGCTGGACTGGCTGGGCGGCGGCGGTTCGCGATGACGACTGCCACGGACGCGACGACTCCGACTCCCCGGACGGCGGCTCCGATGACGACTCCGGCCACCGCCGCGCTCACCGCCGTGTTCGTACGGCTCAAGCTGTCGCTGCTCGCCAACGGGCTGCGCCAGTCCACCGGCCGCCGGGCCGCCTTCGTCGCCACGGCCGTCGTGGCGCTGCTCTTCGCGGCCGCGCAGCTCATCGGGCTGATCCTGCTCCGCGGCGAGGCGAACGCGGCCACGGTGGTGGTGCTGCTGGTCGCCGTGCTCGCGCTCGGCTGGACGTTCATGCCGCTCTTCTTCCCGAGCGGCGACGAGACGCTCGACCCGACCCGGCTGGTGATGCTGCCGCTGCGTCCGCGCCCGCTGGTCTCCGCGCTGCTGGTGGCGTCGCTCGTGGGCATCGGCCCGCTGTTCACGCTCTGTCTGGCGGTGGGCGGCGCGCTGGCGCTGGCGCACGGCGCGGGAGCGGTGCTGGTCGCGGTGGTGGCCGTACCGCTGACGCTGCTCGTGTGCGTGGCGCTTGCGCGGGCGGTCGCGGCGGCCAACATCCGGCTGCTGACCTCGCGCAAGGGCCGCGACCTGGCGGTGCTCAGCGGTCTGGTGATCGGCGTGGGCATCCAGTTCGCGACCTTCGGCGCACAGCGGATCGGCGCGGCGGGCGGCCTCGCGGCGCTGGAACCGGTGGCGGACGTCGCGCGCTGGCTCCCGCCGGCCTCGGCGATCGGCGCGATCGACTCGGCGGCTTCGGGCTCGTACGGTACGGCGCTTGCGCAGCTGGCGCTGTCCGTGGCCGCGCTGGGTGTGCTGCTGTACGCGTGGCAGCACAGCCTCACCCGGCTGATGACCAGCCCTGACGGCTCGACCCTCGCGGCCGCGTCGGAGCCGAGCCGCAAGGCGTCCGAGGGCCGGCTGCACCGGCTGCTGCCCGGCGGGCGTACAGGCACGGCCATGCAGCGCAGCCTGCGCTACGTCTGGCGCGATCCGAAGACGAAGACGGCGTGGATGACGGCGCTGGTCATCGGTGCCATCGTGCCGGTCTTCAACGCGCTTCAGGGCACCGGCTCGATCTACTTCGCGTGCTTCGCGTCGGGAATGCTCGGCATCCAGATGTACAACCAGTTCGGGCAGGACACCTCCGCGTTCTGGATGGTGGCCCAGACGATCTCGACACCCCGCGACGCCTACGTCGAACTGCGCGCCCGCGCGCTGGCGTTGGCGCTGATCACGCTTCCGTACACGGTCCTGGTCACCGTCGTCACAGCGGCGATCCTGGGCAACTGGGAGGCACTCCCGGAGGCGCTCGGACTGGCGGTCGCGCTGCTGGGCTCGATGCTGGCGACGGGCGCGGTGGCGTCGGCCCGCTTCCCGTACTCCATCCCGCAGGACAGCGCGTACAAGAACGTCGCGCCGGGTCAGGGCGGGCTGGCCTGGATCTCCATCTTCGGCGGAATGATCGCCTCGGCTCTGTTGTGCGCCCCGGTGATCGGGCTCACGATCTGGCTGAATGCCGCGAACGCGGAGTCGGCGCTGTGGAGTCTGCTGCCACTGGGGCTCGCGTACGGCGCGGTCGCGGCATGGGGCGGACTGCGGGTCGCCGCACCCCAGACGGCGCAACGGCTGCCGGAGATCCTGACGGCGGTCAGCAAGGGCTGACGGGCCGCGGCCCCCCGCAGGCGCCCTGGGCCCCGGCAGCAGACAGGGCCAGGGCGCCTTGGGTGCGTACGTCGGGACAGAGGCGCCGGTCGGTGTGAAGGGTTCGTATGCGATGTGCGCATCGACGGACGACAACACCGGCGCCGCCGTGGCTGACGTGACGCCTGTATGCGGCACTGCGCACCGGAACCCGATCGGCCCAGGGGCCGCGGGCGCGAACACACCGGAGGTCGGCGAAGAAATCAGCACCCGATCGGCCGAGGCGGACGCCCGATGTTTTCCGGTCGAAGGGACGCGTGGGGCAGTGCTCCAAGATGGAACCAATTCCCGAAACAGGCAGGTCAACGGATCGTTTCGGGTTGTACCACCAGACCTTGTCCATATGTTGGACACTCGGGCGTCCATCCCGCGCACCCCCTCCGAACTGCCCGAACGACCGTTCGGTCCCCCCACCGGAACGTGTGCGGCCGGAAACAGGCGCTGGATGTGCGATCACTGTACGCATCAGCAAGACTCCCGAGCGCAATCGCACTCACCAGCGAAAGGGATTCACCTATGCGTTACATCGTCAGCACATTCGGTGCGACGGCCTCCGCGGCCGCCCTCCTCCTCGCCGTGGGCGGGGCCGCACACGCGGCGCCGCCCGCCCAGCCGGCCGGGCTCTACCCGCCGTCGGCTCTGGTGCTGACGGTCGGCAAGGGCGACCAGGCCGCGACGGTCACCGCCGAGCGCGCGGTGACGCTGAGCTGTGCGCCGACCCCGGGCGGCACCCACCCCTCGCCCACGGCGGCGTGCAAGGAGCTGAACGCGGTGGACGGCGAGTTCGGTCAGCTGTCCCGCGCGGTCGGCGGCCCGTGCACCCGTCAGTGGGACCCGGTGACCATCACCGCGGACGGTGTCTGGCAGGGCAAGCGCGTCAGCTGGTCGGCCACGTACGGCAACGCGTGCGAGATGCGCTCGAGCCTCACCGAGGCCGCGGTCTTCGCCTTCTGAGCCATCCGAGCCACCTCCCCGCCGCGGCGGACCGGGTCAATGACGGTGGTCCCGGTCCGCCGCGCTCCCGGCCGGCGTCAACCGGTGCACGAGAGCGAGGCAGGGCGCGGCCGGCGCGGGACGAGCAGCGCGGCGGCTCCCGTCACGGACGCTCCTGTCACGGCGTCAGAACGCCGTCCAGGAACGACTCGATCGCGCCGCGCCAGGCGGCGGGCTGGTCGTAGTGGACGAGATGGCCGGCGTCCGGGACCTCGGCGTACCGGCCGCGGGGGAGGACGCGGACCATCTCCTGGGCCTCGGCGCGGCCCAGTTCGCCGTCGAGGCCGCGGACGACGAGCGTGGGGCACTGGACCTGGGCGAGGGAGTCCCAGTGGGCGTCGTGGACCCAGGTCTCGCGGGAGGTGAGCATCTGGCGGCGCGAGAAAACCGGGCGCCAGCCGTCCGTGCCCTCGGCCATCACCTCGGCGAAGAACTCACCGCGCGCGGGGTTCGGGCGCTCGACCCAGGGGTCGTCCTCGCCGAACCACTTGCGGACGTCCGCGAGGGTCGCGAAGGGGACGGGCCAGCTGCGGAACCAGTCCTCCCATTCCCGCTGGGAGGCCGCGCCCAGTGCGGAGGCGCGCATGTCGCAGATGACCAGGGCCTGGACGAGGTCCGGCCGCTCGGCGGCCAGCTGCCAGGCGGTGAGGGCGCCCATGGAGTGACCGATGAGCGTGACCGGGGCGAGGCCCAGGTGCTCCACCGCGGCCGCCGCGTCCGACACGTACGCCCCGCGCGTGAACGAGCCGTCCGCCGGCTTCTCGCTGCGCCCGTGGCCCCGCTGGTCGAGCGCCACCGCGCGATGCCGCTCGGCGAGCCAGCGGGCCGTGGACGCCCAGTGCGAGGCGCGGCCCATCAGCCCGTGGAGCAATAACACGCCCTGGGTGCGGTCCGTCTCACCGCGCCCCTTGGGCGGATCGGCGAACTCCCAGGCAGCGAGGCGTACGCCGTCCGCTCCCGTCACGTCGATGCGCCGCGCCATGGTTCTGGCACCCCCTTCTGTCCCCCGCGGATTCCGAAGCGAACAAGCAGTGATCGACAAGCGATCGAGTCACGCCAGACTATCGAACTTCCATTCGAAAACCGTGATCCCGCGACGAACACCCCTCGTTCGAGTGACCATGCTCAAGGATTGACGCGCGTCGCCGAGGGGAGATCTTCTGCGGGAGGCGGGCCGCTCGGGGAAACCGGTCCGAGGGGAGCGACCCTGAGAGCTCGGGGCTCCGGGTCGCACAGGGGAGGACAGGCCCCGGCGCCCTTGGGCGCCGGGGCCCTCCCTGTGTCGGTACGGCATGCGCCACCCCCAGCCATATGCCTCAGCTCAGCGTCGCACGCGAATCGCCCGGGCGCTGCTATTCCGGCCGGAAAGCGCGTTCTCACGTGTGTCCATGAGTGCGAACGCATCAGTCGCGCCCGCACCGCGCACGGGGGGCAGGGATGACCGCGCCCGCACCGCATGCGCGGTGCGGGCGCATCAAGAACTCCAGGAGCGCCGGGACGCCAGGGGGAAGGCCTCGGGCCGCTCAGGCGAAACCGCGACGTCAGCGCTTCGCGACGAACACGTGCGACGCCACGTCCGCCTCCAGCTCCGCCGCCTCGCCGCTGCTGCCCACGAGCACACCGCCCGCGGACTCCGTCACGCTCACCACGGAGCCGGGCTGCACGCCCGCACGCCGCAGCGTGTACATCAGCTGGGCGTCCGTCTGGATCGGCTCGCCGATCCGCCGGACCACGACCGTCTTGCCCTCGGCGCCCGCGTCCAGCTCGGCCAGGCTCACCATGGAGTCGTCCAGGAACGGGTCGGCCTCCGCCTTCTCGCCGAGCTCCTCCAGACCCGGGATCGGGTTGCCGTACGGAGACTCCGTCGGGTGGCGCAGCAGCTCCAGCACGCGCCGCTCCACCGCCTCGCTCATCACATGCTCCCAGCGGCACGCCTCGGCGTGGACCTGCTCCCACTCCAGGCCGATCACATCGACCAGGAGGCACTCGGCGAGCCGGTGCTTGCGCATCACGCGCGTCGCCAGCCGCCGGCCCTCGTCGGTGAACTCCAGGTGCCGGTCACCCGCGACCGTGACCAGTCCGTCGCGCTCCATCCGCGCCACGGTCTGGCTGACCGTGGGGCCGCTCTGGTCGAGCCGCTCCGCGATCCGGGCGCGCATGGGGACCACGCCTTCCTCTTCGAGCTCGAGGATGGTGCGGAGGTACATCTCCGTTGTGTCGATCAGTCCGGACATACGTGCCCCTCGATGCTGTGACAAAAGAATCGTGCGCTGGCCCTGCCTCAATTCTGACGCATAGCACTGACAACCGGGCCCCACCGTGAGAACCCGTATTGACAGAGCCATGGTCCGGACCGCAACGTGATCCGCGACACGACGAGAAGGGGCCACCGCAATGAGCGAGAACAAGCTGGCCGGTCGGTTCTTCGACGCCGCGATCGGCCTCCTCGAGCGCGTGCGCGACGAGGAGGCGGACACCATCGCCGCCGCCGGCTCCGCCATCGCGGACACCGTCGCCGCGGGCGGTCGGCTCTTCGCTTTCGGCGCGGGCCACTCCTCGCTCGCCGCCCAGGACGTGGTCTACCGCGCCGGCGGCCTCGCCCTCATGAACCTGCTCACCGTGCCGGGCGTCGTCGGTGTCGACGTCATGCCCGCCACACTGGGCTCCGCGCTGGAGCGCGTGGACGGCCTCGCGGGTGCGGTCCTCGACTCCAGCCCCGCCCGCTCCGGCGACCTGCTGGTCATCATCTCCCTGTCCGGCCGCAACGCCCTCCCGGTCGAGATGGCCATGCACGCGAGGGCCCTCGGCCTGACGGTGATCGGTGTGACGTCGGTGGCGTACGCGACGGAGACCCTCCCCCATGGTCCTTCGGGCACGGGAGGCACCCCCTCCCGGCACGTCTCCGGTACGTACCTCAAGGACCACTGCGACATCGTCCTCGACTCGAAGATCGCGGTCGGGGACGCGGAACTGACCGCCGAGGGCATCGAGGCCCCCTTCGCCCCGGCCTCGACCGTCGTCACGAGCGCGCTGATGCAGGCGACGATGGCGGCCGCGGCGGGCGAGCTCGTCGCGCGCGGCATCGAGCCGCCGCTGCTGCGGTCCGGGAACGTCGACGGCGGCCACGAGTGGAACGGGCGCGTCATGGACGCGTACGGGGACCGGATCTTCTACCGGCGCTGAGCCGCGCACGTCCGGGTCTCACGCCCGGCAGCGCCATGAGACCGCAGCGCGGTCACATCACGGTGCCGTGAGACCACAGCGACGTGAGATCACGGCTCACGGCTGCCCCTGCACCCCGGATCCCCGCACGCCCGACAGGTCCAGCGCCGCCGCCACCCGCGTCGCCACGCTCTCCGCGTACACGGCGTCCGGGCGCTCGAACGCCGGACGGTTCGCCGCCCGCAGGAACGTCAGCACGCCCAGCGTGCGCCCGCGGCTGCGCAGCACCGTGCACAGGGCGTGCACCGCGTCGCGGGGCCACTGCCGCTCCGCCGCCCACGCCTCCGGTCCGCCCTTGCCCCCTCCTGCCTTGCCCCCTCCTGCGCTCGCCCGCACCGAGCCGGTGCGGTCCATCGCCTGCAGGGCCGGATGTCCCTGCGCATAGCGCACCGGGATCCCGGCACCGGCCACGCGCGCGACCGGCCCCGGCGCACCCGAGGGCGTCGCCGCGGCCCGTACGAGCCGTTCGCGCGCGTCCCCGGCCGCCACCACGTCGACCAGGGCGTGATCCGCGAATCCGGCCAGCGCGAAGTCCATCTGCGCCGTCGCCGCCTCCATCGGGTCCTCGCACTCCGCGGCCGCCCGCGCCGCCCGGTGCAGCTGGCTGAACCGGAACCGCAGCCGGTCCGCGTCCTGCTCCGCGAGTTTCGCCTGCGTCACGTCCTGGAACAGCCAACCGACCCCCAGCGGCACCGGCTCCTCCGCCAGCGGCGACGCCAGCCGCAGGAACCCGCTGCGCCAGCACCGCCTGCTGTCCCCCTCGTCCGTCCGCACCGTCACCCACAGCTCGGCGAGCGCCCCCGGCGCCCCCTCCGCGAGCACATGGTGCAGCGCGCCCTCCAGCTCCTCCACGCCCTGCACGATCAGCTCACCGAGCGGTCGCCCCAGCAGCGGCGTCCGCACGCCGGAGCCGAGCATCCGGGCCGCGTGCCCGTTGACGACGGTCGGCCGCAGATCCACGTCCACGAGGACGACGCCCCACGAGGCGTCCTCGAACAGCGCCTCGCTCAGCGCGATCGACCGCTCCAGGTCGATCTGCGCATGCACCTCGCTGAACGCGCAGTACACCCCCGCCGGCTTTCCGTCAGCCCCGCGCACGCCCGCCGACTGCGTCCGTACGAGCACCCGCCCGCCGTCCTTGCGCAGCAGCGCGAACTCGTGCACCTGCCGCCCCGGCGCCTGCATCGCGCCCATCAGCCGCCCCTGCACCTCGTCCGCGTCCGCGGACCGCACCGCCCACCCCGCGAACCCGCGCCGCCCCACGGCCTCCTCCGGCGACCAGCCGAGGATCCGCTCGGCCTCCCGGTTCCAGTGCGTGATCACGCCGTCCGCGTCGAACGCGCACAGTGCCGCGTCCATCCCGTCGAGCAACGCGGCAAGCAGATCCGACCCGGGCCCGACCCGCTCCGGCTCCCGTTCCGGCTCGTCAGGCCCCAGAGCACGGGCGGTCTCACTCCTGGACGCACTCATCCCGGCACCCCCTGCAGGACGTGTACTCACGTGCGGGCGCACGCTCGGCCATTCAACTGGAACGTGATGCAGGACACACGAATTTCCTGGAAATCGTTGCTCCTCGGAAAACCCACCGCGCCTGGCGCCATGGCGGAGCCAACCATCGCCACCGCGGGAGGCGCCGGGGAGCGGGAGGGATCCGCCGGACGGCTCGCGCGCCTAGGGCAGGATGACCACGTGACCGACGCTCTCGACCCCGCCGCCATGCGCGAGCAGTACCGCTCGACCCCGCTGCACGAGGCGGATCTGCCCGCCGAGCCGATGGAACAGTTCGTCCACTGGTTCAAGGACGCCGCGGCCGGACACCTCCACGAGCCGAACGCCATGATCGTCTCCACGGCCACCGCCGAAGGCCGGCCCTCCTCCCGCACGGTGCTGCTCAAGCACTTCGACGACCGCGGCTTCGTCTTCTACACCAACTACACCTCCCGCAAGGGCCGCGAGCTCGACGCCAATCCGTACGTCTCGCTGCTCTTCCCCTGGCATCCGCTCGCCCGCCAGGTCATCGTCAACGGCACGGTGACCCGCGTCGGACGCGACGAGACCGCCGCCTACTTCCGCACCCGCCCGCACGGCTCCCAGCTCGGCGCCTGGGCGAGCGCCCAGTCCTCGGTGATCGCCTCACGGACGGAGCTGCTCCAGCGTTACGAGGAGCTGGCGGCCCGCCACCCGGCAGGCGAGCAGATCCCGGTGCCACCGGAGTGGGGCGGCTACCGGGTCACACCGGAGACGGTCGAGTTCTGGCAGGGGCACGAGAACCGGCTGCACGACCGGCTGCGGTACGTACGGACGGCCGAGGAGCCCTCGGGCTGGCGGGTGGAGCGCCTGTCACCCTGACGGCCGTCACCCGCGACCCGTCACGCGTAGGCCGTGACCCCGTCACCCCGAGACCGCAGCCACCTCACGCCCCCGCTCCAGCGCCGTCTCCACGGCCCCCGGAATGTCCATGACCGGGAACTGCACGTGCCGGACCGTACGCTCCCGGTCCACCACCAGCACCGCCCGCTTCAGCCGCAGCGACTGCCCGGCCCGGAACGTCGGCAGCCGCAGCGCCGCGGCCAGCCGCGTGTCCATGTCCGACAGCAGCGGGAAGGGGACGTCCTCCGCCGCCGCGAACGCCCGCTGCTCGTCCGGAAGCGTCCTGGAACGCAGAAACCCGCGGGCTCTGGTCTCCTCCGAGGAGGAAGCCGGCCGGACGTACCGGCGAGCCCGCGGGTCGGTGACTGCTTGGATTTCGGCAGACGCCTGCCGAGGTGCACGATGTGCGACGACGGGCCGTCAGCCCGCAGTCACCTCACGAGTCCGAAAAGAAATCACTTCCGGATCACCTCCTTTCAGTGTGTACCCCACACTAGGAACCCCCGGACAGCGCCTCAACCCATTTTTGTGCCTCTTTGCGATGGGCGTGCGAATAACCGTCGGCCCGCTGGAGCAACGACAGATACTTGTAGGAAGTGTCGATGCGCCCAGTCGGGGCGGTGACGCTGTGGCGTCCTGTGGCACGAACGGCAACGCGCCCGGACCAGGTGCCCGTCCACTGGCCAGTGGGCACGGTGGCGCGGACGAGGTCGCCGGTGGCGAAGCCATAGTGCTGCTTGCGGCGCGGGCGCTGCAGTCGGGGGAACCCATAGCGGTCGGGCGTGGTGCGAGCGTACGAACCACGCCCCCTTGGAGCCCGGGTCGATCCGTAACTGGACCCCTTCGACTTCTGATGCGGCGTGCGTGCGGTCCTTGACGCGGATGGTGAACGGCGTGTGGCGCGCGACGACGGCGCGGCCTTTGGTGAGGAGTTCGCGTGCACGAGCGGGGTGGCATGGCATGAGCGGGTGTCCGTGCTTGTCGAGCACGAAGACCCTGCTTGTGCCTGTGCCGCCTTCATATGTGTTGCCCTGCGTGGGAACGTCACCGTCCCCGATCTCTGCCTGTACGGCGTGACGCCGACGGGACGTGGTGCTGTTCCCGTCGGTCTCCCCTCGCCCATGTTCCCTGCCGGTGCCCCACGCGGTGGCGGGGTGTCCGTGAGCCGTTTCGTCCCTGCTCCCAGGGGTGTCTGCTCCCACGGATTCCAGAGCGGGCTGCTGAGGAAGCACAGCCTGGTGGGTCTTCTCGCCCGCAGGAAACGTAGTCATCGAAGTAACACCTCCTCGTGATCTCGCGATCGTGATGACTGGGGCTGGTCACTCAGAGTGCTGGGAGCGAGTGACCTCGCTCGTCCGGTAACGCTTTGCGACGCTGGTCATCTCCCTATCGGATCGTGCGACTAGGGACGGATTTAGCGCACGCATGTGTGATCCATGCGGAACTCTCGAACGCGCGAGCGCAGGCAGTGGTACCGCGGAGGCGGAGTTTGCCCGGCACCGAGTGCCGCTAATCCTCCGGGACCGGATCGGCGGACTGTGCCGGATGTCACGCTTCCCCGCATCGTCGGAACCGGCCAAAATCATGCGCTGGGCCACTGTGGCCTTCCTACGACGCGGTTGGGGTGACCACCCCCCGCGCGGGGCATCACCGGGGAGACCGATCCGGTTCGACCACCGGTGCGACCCGAACCGAACTCACGAGGAGCCGCCTCATGTCCGACTTCGTACCCGGACTCGAAGGAGTCGTCGCGTTCGAGACGGAGATCGCCGAACCGGATAAGGAAGGCAGCGCGCTCCGGTACCGCGGCGTCGACATCGAGGATCTCGTCGGTCGTGTGTCGTTCGGGAACGTGTGGGGCCTGCTGGTCGACGGCGCTTTCAACCCCGGTCTGCCGGCCGCAGAGCCGTTTCCCATCCCGGTCCACTCCGGTGACATCCGCGTCGACGTCCAGTCCGCGCTCGCGATGCTCGCGCCCGTGTGGGGCCTGAAACCGCTCCTCGACATCGACGAGGCTCAGGCGCGCGACGACCTCGCGCGGGCCGCCGTGATGGCGCTGTCGTACGTGGCACAGAGTGCCCGCGGGCAGGGCCTTCCGATGGTGCCGCAGCGCGAGATCGACAAGGCGCAGTCGGTCGTCGAGCGGTTCATGATCCGCTGGCGCGGCGAGCCCGACCCGAAGCACGTCAAGGCCGTCGACGCGTACTGGACGTCGGCCGCCGAGCACGGCATGAACGCCTCGACCTTCACCGCCCGCGTCATCGCCTCGACCGGTGCCGATGTGGCGGCAGCCCTGTCCGGCGCGGTCGGCGCCATGTCCGGCCCGCTGCACGGCGGTGCGCCGTCCCGTGTCCTCGGCATGATCGAGGAGATCGAGCGCACCGGCGACGCCACGGCGTACGTGAAGAAGGCCCTCGACAAGGGTGAGCGGCTGATGGGCTTCGGTCACCGTGTGTACCGGGCCGAGGACCCGCGCGCCCGCGTGCTGCGGCGTACGGCGAAGGACCTGGGTGCGCCGCGTTACGAGATCGCGGAGGCGCTGGAGAAGGCCGCGCTGGAGGAGCTGCACAACCGCCGCCCGGACCGGGTCCTGGCGACGAACGTGGAGTTCTGGGCGGCGATCATGCTGGACTTCGCCGAGGTCCCGGCGCACATGTTCACGTCGATGTTCACGTGCGCCCGTACGGCCGGCTGGTCGGCGCACATCCTGGAGCAGAAGCGGACGGGCCGCCTGGTGCGCCCGTCCGCCCGGTACATCGGCCCCGGCTCTCGCGACCCGCGCGAGATCGAGGGCTACGCCGACATCGCGGACAGGGCCTAGCAAGCGCCGTCCGGTTCCGCCCCGCGCCCGGTCGTCCGGTGCCCGGTTACGCCGCCCGATCCACCAGCGCCGCATGGTGGCGGGCGGCCACCAGCGGGTGCGCCCGCAGCTTGCCCTTGAGCTCGTTGCGGCCGTACTCGGCGAACAGCGGGTTGGCCGGGTCCGTGGTGACGCCGGGCGCGTCCGCCGCGTACGGGAACGGCAGCGGCGCGATCCGGGCGTCCAGGCGCGGGTTGTAGAAGAACGGCACGGAGTACCGCTCGGTGGCACCGGGCGGGCTGACCACGCGGTGGTTGGTGGCGAGCAGATAGCCGTTGGTGGCGACTTCGAGAAGCTCGCCGAGGTTGACGACGAACGCGCCGGGCAGCGGCGGTACGTCATGGAAGGCACCGTCCTCGCGCTGCACCTGGAGCCCGCCGATCCGGTCCTGGTGGAGCAGGGTGAGGAAGCCGTAGTCCTTGTGCGCGCCGACGCCCTGGCCCGCCCCGTCCCCCGAGCTGCCGGGCGCGCTTCCCGGATACCGCACCAGCTTGAGGTGCAGGTGCGCGCGGTCGCCGAAGATGTCGTCGTAGAAGTCCGGGGGCGCGCCGATCGCCGCGAGCAGCTCGTGCAGGAGCTTCTCGGCGACCCCGCTGAGCCGGTCGATCCAGGCGAGCGCGGCGGTACGCAGCCCGGGCAGCGCGGCGGGCCACTGGTTGGGGCCCTCCAGCCACCAGTACGCGGGCTCGCCGGGACCGGGGGTGTGTGCGGGCCGCTCCGCCCCGATGTCGAGCTGGTCGCGCCAGTCACGGCTGCCGCCGGTGCGCTCGTCACCGATGCGCGTGTACCCGCGGAAGTGCGGTGAGTTGACGTTGTCGATGGCGAGCCGGTCGGCCTCGGGGAGTGCGAAGAAGTCCCGCATGGCGGTCGTGAGCGCGGTGGTCTCGGCGTCGGTCACGCCGTGCCCGGTCAGCTGGAAGAAACCGACGTCGTGGGCGGCGCTGTGGAGCCGGGCGTGCAGCTCGGCGCGGGCGGCGGGGCCGCGGTCGGCCGCGGAGAGGTCGACGACCGGGAGCTGCGCGTAGTCCTGTGGGTGAGACGGGTGAGACATGGATGCGTCCGCTGTGTCTGGTCCGGTCGCCGGTCCCGGCGATGACCGGGAACTCGTACCGCCGGTGTCCGCCCGGGTGGAGCGGGGGCCGGTGGGCCGGATGGGGTGGGGTGGGGGCTTGCGTCGGAGGTCAGAGAGAGGTCCGACAGCCCATGCTCGTGACGCGGAGGAAGTCCACGTGGCGGCGGCGTACGAGCGGAAGCATGCGGAAAGGGTACGACGCGAACGCGGCACGTGCGGGTGGCCCGGGTCACACCGGGCGGATCCGGGCTGTCAGCCCAGCGCCTGCTCCAGCAGCCGCCCCCACTGGGCCACCACTCTCCCCCGCCGCGCCGCGTCGTCCGTCAGCAGATTCGCCAGGCCCAGCCCCCGGGCCATGTCCAGCAGGCCCTGGACCGTCTCCCGCACCCCCGGCTCCGACTCGTCCGCGCCCAGCAGCTCGACGGCGATCCGGTGGGTCTCGCGGCCGACGCGCGCCTCCAGCTCGGTGACCCGGCCGCGCAATTGCTCCTCGTTGGAGGCGGCGACCCACAGATGCAGGGCGGCGCGGAACAGGGGGCCGGTGTAGAGGTCGACGAGGGCCTGGACCACGGCCGCCCGGTTCTGCACCGGAAGGGCCCGGAGCGCGGAGGAGCGCTCCTCCGCGACGTACTCGACGGCGGCCGTGAACAGGTCCTCCCGGGTCGGGAAGTGGTGCTGTGCCGCGCCCCGGGAGACCCCGGCGCGCTCGGCGACCACCGAGACGGTCGAGCCTGCCCAGCCGCGTTCGGCCAGGCAGGCGACGGCCGCCTCCAGCAGGCGCTGCCGGGTCACCCGGCTGCGGTCCTGCTTCGGAGTGGTCACAACACCCATGCGGGATCCCGTCGTTCGAGAAAGGCGGTCATCCCCTCGCGCGCCTCCGCCGAGGCGAAGAGCGACGCCGAGCGCTGTACGAGATCCTCCGCGTCGCGGTCGAAGGTCTCCCGCACCCTAGCCGTGAGCAGCTGTTTCGTCGCGTCCAGGGCACCCGGTGAGGCCTTGCGGAAGCCGTCGAGCAGGGGCGCGAGAACCGCGTCCACGTCCTCGCCGACCGCCGTCACGAGTCCGATCCGGGCGGCCTCGGCGGCGTCGAAACGCTCACCACCGAGGTAGTAGCGGGCGGCCGCGCGGGGCTCCAGCCGTGGCAGCAGCGGCAGTGAGATCACCGCGGGGGCGACCCCGATCCGCACCTCGGTGAACGCGAAGTCCGACCCCGCCGTCGCGGCCGCGACGTCGCAGGCGCCGACGAGGCCGAGTCCCCCGGCCCGCACGTGCCCCGCCACCCGTGCCACGACCGGCTTGGCCGACTCGACGATCTGCCGGAGCAGCGCGACGAAGGTGTAGGGGTTGGGCGGCTCCTTGAGGTCGGCGCCCGCGCTGAAGGTGCTCCCGGTGTGGGTGAGCACGATCGCCCGTACGGAAGGGTCCTTGCTGCAGGCCGTCAGCGCGTCGGCGAGCTCGCCGACGAGCCGCGCGGACAGCGCGTTGCGGTTCGCCGGCGAGTCCAGGGTCAGCGTCGCGATGCCGCGCTCGCACGCCGTGCCGATCAGTGTCACGTGGTCCCCATCTCCGACTTCTCCGGTGTTCCCTGCGCCTGTTCCGTCTCGCGGTCGCGCAGCTCGCGCCGGAGGATCTTCCCCGACGCGGCCCGCGGCACTCCGCCGATGAACTCGACGCGGCGGACCTTCTTGTACGGGGCGACGCGTTCGGCGACGTACGCCATGACGTCGTCGGCCGAGAGGCCGGTCGCGGCCGTCTGTCGCACGACGTACGCCTTCGGGACCTCGTTGCCGTCGGCGTCGTACACACCGATCACCGCCGCGTCGGCGATGCCCTCGTGGGCGAGGAGCAGGGCTTCCAGCTCGGCCGGGGCGACCTGGAAGCCCTTGTACTTGATGAGCTCCTTGACCCGGTCGACGACGAACAGCCAGCCGTCCTCGTCGACGCGCCCGATGTCGCCGGTGTGCACCCATCCCTCGGCGTCGATCATGTCGGCGGTGGCTTCGGGGCGGCCGAGATACCCCTTCATGACCTGCGGGCCGCGGATCGCGATCTCGCCCTCCTCGCCGGGCTCGACGTCCCGGCCCGGGTCGTCGAGCGAGAGGATCCGCATCTCGGTGTTCGGCAGGAGCTTCCCGACGGTGCCGGGCGGCGGGGTCGCGGCGGACAGCGGCACGACGTGGGTGCCGGGCGACAGCTCGGTCATGCCGTACGCCTGCCGCACCGGCGGCAGCTTCAGCCGCGCCGAGCAGGCCTGGGCCAGCTGGGCGTCGAGCGGGGCGGCGGCGCTGACGATGTACTCCAGCGACGACAGGTCGTACTGCGCGACCGCCGGGTGCTTGGCGAGGGCGAGGACGATCGGCGGGGCGACGTACAGGCCGTTGATGCGGTGCTTCTCTATCGCGGCCAGGAACTGTTCGAGGTCGAAGCGGGACAGCACGACGACGGTGGCGCCGTTGCGCAGTGGGGCGTTCATCAGGGCGGTGAGGCCGTAGATGTGGAAGAACGGCAGCACCGCGAGGATGCGGTCGCCGGGCTTCATCGGGATGAACGGCTCCAGCTGGGCCAGGTTGGTGGCGATGGACCGGTGGGTGAGCATGACGCCCTTCGGGACGCCGGTGGTGCCCGAGGAGTACGGGAGGGCGGCGATGTCCTCGGCCGGGTCGACGGCGATGTCCGGCTCCGGAGCGGTGGAGCCGAGCATGCCGAGGACCGAGCGGTGCCCCTCCGCCTGGTCGCAGACGAAGATCTCCTCGATGCCGCCGACGAGTTCGGCGGCGCGGCGGGCCGTCTCGAGGAGCGGGGAGACGGTGACGATCCAGCGGGCGGAGGAGTCGCGCAGCTGCTTGGCGAACTCCTCCGCCGTGGCGAGCGGATGGACGGTCGTGACGGATGCCCCGGCGCGCGTGGCGGCGTAGAAGACCGTCGGGTAGGCGACCGTGTTGGGGCTGTGCAGGGCGAGGACGTCGCCCTTGCGCACGCCCGCGTCGGCGAGCGCGGCGGCGATACGGCGGTGGAACGTGTCGAGCTGTGCGTACGTGATCGTCATGTCGCCCGCCCCGTCGATGAGCGCGACGGTGTCGCCGTACTCGGTGGCGCGGCCGAGGACGGCGTCGTGGATGGGGAGGGAGACGGCAGGGACGTCCGCGTACTCGCTGGTGATCACCATGGCAGCTGCAGCCCTTCGGCGATGGAGTGGTGGCGCCAGAATCGCCTCTGTCAGTACGACTTGGGGAGACCCAGGGACTGATGGGATACGTAGTTGAGGATCATTTCCCGGCTGACCGGAGCGATCCGGGCGACGCGGGAGGCCGTGATCAGCGCGGCGAGGCCGTACTCGCGGGTGAGGCCGTTGCCGCCGAGGGTGTGCACGGACTGGTCGACGGCCTTCACACAGGCCTCGGCGGCCGCGTACTTGGCCATGTTCGCCGCCTCTCCCGCGCCCAGGTCGTCGCCCGCGTCGTAGAGGGCGGCGGCCTTCTGCATCATCAGGCGGGCGAGCTCCAGCTCGATGTGGGCCTGGGCGAGGGGGTGGGCGATGGCCTGGTGGGCGCCGATGGGGGCCTTCCAGACCTGCCGGGTCCTGGCGTAGTCGACGGCCTGTGCGAGGGCGTAGCGCCCCATGCCGATGGCGAAGGCCGCGGTCATGATCCGCTCCGGGTTGAGCCCGGCGAAGAGCTGGAGCAGGCCCGCGTCCTCGTCGCCGACGAGGGCGTCGGCGGGCAGGGCCACGTCGTCGAGGACGAGCTCGAACTGCTTCTCCTGCGCGTGCAGTTCCATGTCGATCTGCGAGCGGGTGAAGCCGGGGGCGTCGCGCGGGACGATGAACAGGCAGGGCTTGAGCCTGCCGGTGCGCGCGTCTTCCGTCCGTCCGACGACGAGGGTGGCGTCGGCGATGTCGACGCCGGAGACGAAGACCTTGCGGCCGGTGAGCCGCCAGCCGCCGTCCTCGGTCCTGCGGGCCGTGGTGGTGATGCGGTGGGAGTTCGACCCGGCGTCGGGCTCGGTGATGCCGAAGGCCATGGTGCGGCTGCCGTCGGCGAGTCCGGGGAGCCACTGCCGCTTCTGTTCCTCGGTGCCGAAGCGCGCGATGACGACGCCGCAGATGGCGGGCGAGACGATCATCATCAGCAGCGGACAGCCCGAGGCGCCCAGCTCCTCCAGGACGATGGACAGCTCGGCCATGCCGCCGCCACCGCCGCCGTGCTCCTCGGGCAGGTTCACGCCGAGGTAGCCGAGCTTGGCGGCCTCGGCCCACAGCGCCTCTCGGTCGTGGCCGCGGCCGTGCCGGCGCCCGAGCGCGGAGACGGCGGCGCGCAGTGCGATGTGCTCTTCGCTCTCGATGACGCTGTTCATGGGGTGGCGTCCTCCTGTACGGCGGCTGGTGCGGCGGCTTGTACGACGGCGAGAAGGGCACCGACCTCGACCTGGCGGCCGGGGGCGGCGTGGAGCGCGGTGAGCGTGCCGGAGGCGGGAGCGGAGATCCTGTGCTCCATCTTCATCGCCTCCAGCCAGACGAGCGGCTGCCCGGCGGTGACCGCCGACCCGGGGGCCAGGCCCTCGGCGATGCGTACGACGGTCCCTGGCATCGGCGCGAGCAGCGAGCCGGGCTCGTGGCGGTCCGCGGGATCGGGGAAGCGGGGCGCTTCCATGAGGGTGTAGGCGCCTGCGGCCGTGTCGACGTGGACACGGGTGCCGTAGCGGCCGACCCGGAACTCGCGCTGCACACCGCCGACTTCCAGCCGTACGGCGTGCGCGGTCGCATCGAGGACCCGCACGTCCGGAAAGCCTTCGGCCTCCGTGCCGTGGCGGGTGCGGCGGTAGCGCACTTCGTGCTCGCCTTCGCGGCCGAGATACCGCTTGACCTGCGGCTGCGACGGAAGGTTGCGCCAGCCGCCGAGGCGGGCGGTGGCGCTCCCGGCCGTCTGCCGGGCGGCCGCGTCCGCCAGGGCGGCCGCGAGCGCGGCCACTTCCTCGCCGTCCTCGGCAGCGGTCAGCTCCGGCAGATGCCGGTCGTAGAAGCCGGTGTCCATCGCGGCCGAGGCGAACTCGGGGTGCCGCAGGGACCGTACGAGCAGTTCCCGGTTGGTCACGGGCCCGTGCACGCGGGCACGCTCCAGCACACCGGCCAGCTTCCGCACGGCCTCCGCCCGGGTGGGCGCCCAGGCGACGGCCTTGGCCAGCATCGGGTCGTAGTGGACCCCGATGCGGTCGCCGTCCGCGCACCCGGTGTCCAGGCGCACGCCGGAGCCGGCCGGCACGGAGAGGCGGTGCAGCGTGCCGGTCTGCGGGGTCCAGTCGCGGGCCGGGTCCTCGGCGTAGAGGCGGGCCTCGACGGCGTGGCCGTGGGGGGCCGGCGGGGCGGGCGGGAGGGGGGCACCCTCCGCGACCCGGAGCTGCAGGGCGACGAGGTCGATACCGAACACCTCTTCCGTCACCGGGTGTTCGACCTGGAGGCGGGTGTTCATCTCCAGGAAGTGCGCCGTGCCGTCGGCGACCAGGAACTCCACCGTGCCGGCGCCCCGGTAGTCCGTCGCGCGGGCGGCGCGGACGGCCATCTCGCGGAGGGCGGCCGTGAGTTCCGGGCTCAGCCCGGGCGCCGGGGCCTCCTCGACGACCTTCTGGTGACGCCGCTGGAGGGAGCAGTCACGGGTGCCGAGCGCCCAGACCGTGCCGTGCGCGTCCGCGAGGATCTGCACCTCCACATGGCGGCCCTTCTCGACGTACGGCTCGACGAAGACCTCTCCGTCGCCGAAGGCGCTGAGCGCCTCGGCCCGCGCCGCCTCCAGTTCCTCCTTGAGGAAGGCGAGTTCGCGCACGATCCGCATGCCGCGGCCGCCACCGCCCGCTGCCGCCTTGACCAGCACGGGGAGATCGTCCTCGGTGACGTCGGACGCGGCGAGGGGCGTGATGCCCATCAGCTCCTTGGCCCGTGTCTTGGACGCCATCGCCTCGATGGCCTCGGGCGGCGGGCCGATCCACACCAGCCCCGCGTCGATGACGGCACGTGCGAAGCCGGCGTTCTCGGACAGGAATCCGTATCCGGGGTGCACCGCGTCCGCGCCCGCCGCGAGCGCCGCCTTCACGATCAGGTCACCGCGCAGATAGGTCTCGGCGGGGGTGGCGCCGGGGAGGCGTACGGCGGCGTCGGCCTCCCTCGTGTGCAGAGCGTCGGCGTCCGGGTCCGAGTACACCGCGACGGTCGCGATGCCCAGCTCACGGCAGGTGCGGAAGACCCGGCAGGCGATCTCGCCCCGGTTGGCGACGAGTACGGAATGGATCATCAAGGCCTCACATCCTGAAGACGCCGAAGCCGCCGCGCGCGCCTTCGACCGGGGCCGTGTGGAGGGCGGACAGGCACATGCCGAGGACCGTGCGGGTGTCGCGCGGGTCGATGACGCCGTCGTCGTACAGCCGCCCGGACAGGAACATCGGCAGCGACTCGGACTCGATCTGCTGCTCCACCATCGCGCGCAGGGCGGCGTCGGCCTCGTCGTCGTACGGCTGCCCCTTCGCGGCGGCGGACGCGCGGGCGACGATCGACAGGACACCGGCGAGCTGCTGCGGGCCCATGACGGCGGACTTGGCACTGGGCCAGGCGAAGAGGAAGCGCGGGTCGTAGGCCCGTCCGCACATGCCGTAGTGCCCGGCGCCGTACGAGGCGCCCATGAGGACGGTCAGGTGCGGGACCTTCGAGTTCGCCACCGCGTTGATCATCATCGCGCCGTGCTTGATGATGCCGCCCTGTTCGTACTCCTTGCCGACCATGTAGCCGGTGGTGTTGTGGAGGAAGAGGAGCGGGATGTCGCGCTGGTTGGCGAGCTGGATGAACTGGGCCGCCTTCTGCGACTCGGCGCTGAACAGCACGCCCTGCGCGTTGGCGAGCACGCCGACGGGGTAGCCGTGCAGCCGCGCCCAGCCGGTGACCAGGCTCGTCCCGTACAGCGGCTTGAACTCGTCGAAGTCCGAGCCGTCGACGATCCGGGCGATGACCTCGCGCGGGTCGAAGGGGGTCTTGAGGTCCTCGGGAACGATGCCGAGGAGCTCGTCCTCGTCGTACTTCGGCTCCGCCGCGGGGGCGTCCGGATCGCGGTGCGCCTTGCGGTGGTTGAGGCGGGCGACGATCCGGCGGGCGTGGCGGAGGGCGTCGTGCTCGTCGACGGCGTAGTGATCGGCGAGGCCGGAGGTGCGGGCGTGCATCTCGGCGCCGCCGAGGGACTCGTCGTCGCTCTCCTCGCCGGTGGCCATCTTGACGAGCGGCGGGCCGCCGAGGAAGACCTTCGACTGCTCCCTGATCATGACCGTGTGGTCGGACATGCCGGGCACGTACGCCCCGCCTGCGGTGGAATTGCCGAAGACGACGGCGACGGTCGGGATACCGGCGGCGGAGAGCCGGGTGAGGTCACGGAAGAGCGCGCCGCCCGGGATGAAGATCTCCTTCTGGGAGGGCAGATCGGCACCGCCCGACTCGACGAGGCTGATGACCGGGAGGCGGTTGGCGAACGCGATCTCGTTGGCGCGGAGGGCCTTCTTCAGCGTCCAGGGGTTGCTGGCTCCGCCGCGTACGGTCGGGTCGTTGGCGGTGATCAGGCACTCGACGCCCTCGACGGTGCCGATGCCGGTGACGATGGAGGCGCCGACGGGGTAGTCGCTCCCCCACGCGGCGAGCGGCGACAGCTCCAGGAACGGCGTGTCCGGGTCGAGGAGGAGCTCGATCCGCTCGCGGGCGAGCAGCTTGCCGCGCTTCCGGTGCCGGGCGACGTACTTCTCGCCGCCCCCGGCCAGGGCCTTCGCGTGCTCGGCCTCGAGCTGGTCCAGCTTGGCGAGCATCGCGGCGCGGTGGGCGGCGTACTCGGGCGACGTCGTGTCGAGCGTGCTGGGGAGGACGGTCATGGGGTCACCTCCGGTGGGGGTGAGGATGGGCTGTGGGGTTGTACCGGTACCGAGCGGTGGGCCCGCGTGTCCGTCACAGCAGCGCCACCGGCACCTCGACGTGTCGCGACCGGAGCCACTCGCCCAGCGCCTTCGCCTGGGGGTCGAAGCGGGCCTGGGCGGCGACGCCCTCGCCGAGCAGCCCGTTGACGACGAAATTCAGCGCGCGCAGATTCGGCAGGACGTGCCGTACGACCGTCAGTCCGGCGGTCTCCGGGAGGAGGTCGCGGAAGCGGTCGACCGTGAGCTCGTGGGCCAGCCACCGCCACGCCTCGTCCGTCCGGACCCAGACCCCGACGTTCGCGTCCCCGCCCTTGTCACCGCTGCGGGCTCCCGCGACGAGGCCGAGCGGGACGCGGCGCACCGGACCGCCCGCCGGAAGCGGCTCGGGCAGGGGCGGTGCGGCGACGGGCTCCAGCGGCCGCGTACGGCCCGCCGCCGGCACCGGCACCCTCTCCCCGTCCGGCAGCACCGCGACGTGCTCGACCGACGCCGCTTCCACGTACACGGCATCGAACACCCCGTACGGCGTGCCCTTCCCCGGCGGGGCCGTCACATGGAAGCCGGGGTAGCTGCCGAGCGCCAGCTCGATCGCGGCGCCGCTGACGACGCGTCCCACAGCCTCGGCGTCCCTGTCGCGCACCACCAGCCGCAGCAGCGCGCTCGCCGTCTCCTCCGTGTCCGCGTCGGGGCGGTCGGTGCGGGCCAGTTCCCAGCGGACCTCCTCCGGCCGGGACTTGGCATGCGCGAAAGCGTCCTCGATCTGTCCCCGCACCAGCTCCGCCTTGGCCTCCACGTCCAGTCCCGTCAGGACGAACACGACCTCGTTGCGCCAGCCGCCGACCCTCACCAGGCCGGTCTTGAGCGTGGGCGGCGGGGCCTCGCCGCGCACGCCCGCGACACGGACCCGGTCGGGCCCGTCCTGGGTGAGACGTACGGAGTCGAGGCGGGCGGTGACGTCGGGACCTGCGTACCGCGCGCCGCCCGTCTCGTACAGCAGCTGCGCCGTGACCGTGCCGACGTCCACGAACCCGCCGGTGCCGGGGTGCTTCGTGATGACGGACGTGCCGTCGGCGTACAGCTCCGCGAGCGGGAAGCCGGGCCGCCGGAGCCCATGGCCGGTGAAGAAGGCGTAGTTGCCGCCGGTCGCCTGCGTCCCGCACTCCAGCACGTGGCCCGCGACGACCGCGCCCGCGAGCCGGTCGTACGCCTCGGGCCCCCACCCGAACCGCCACTGCGCGGGCCCGGTGACGAGCGCCGCGTCCGTCACCCGTCCGGTGACGACGACGTCGGCGCCGGCGGCGAGGCACGCGGCGATCCCGCCCCCGCCGAGGTACGTGTTCGCCGCGAGCGCGCCGGGGAAGCGGGCGGTGAGGTCGTCGCCCTCGACGTGGGCGACCCGCACGGGCACGCCGACCCGGTCCGCGAGTGCGCGCACCGCCTCCGCGAGGCCCGCCGGGTTGAGCCCGCCGGCGTTGGTGACGATCCGCACCCCGCGCTCGTGGGCGAGCCCGAGGCCCTCCTCCAGCTGCCGCAGAAAGGTCTTGGCGTATCCGAGGCGCGGGTCCTTCGCCCGGTCGCGGCCGAGGATGAGCATGGTCAGCTCGGCGAGGTAGTCGCCGGTGAGGACGTCGAGTCCACCGCCGGTGAGCATCTCGCGCACGGCGTCGAAGCGGTCGCCGTAGAAGCCGGAGGCGTTGCCGATACGAAGCGGCTCCGGAGCCATCCTCACGCCCCCTTCGGTGCGCGGCCCGCACCCGCAGGGCCTGCGAAGGCCTGGGCGATGTCCAGCCACCGGTCGGCGTCCGCGCCCTCCGCCCGTACGGCGAGGTCGGCGCGGTGCGCGCGCTGGGTCACCAGCAGACAGAAGTCCAGCGCGGGGCCGGCGACACTCTGGGCGGCGTCCTCGGGCCCGTACGCCCACAGCTCGCCGTCGGGGCCGGTGAGTTCGACCCGGAACTCCTGCTTCGGCGGTTCGATCCCGCGGACGGTGTAGGCGTAGTCGCGGGCCCGGACACCGATGTGCGCGACATGTCTCAGCCGGGCGGTCGGCTCCCGTACGACGCCGAGCGCGTCGGCGACGTCCTGGCCGTGTGCCCAGGTCTCCATGAGCCGGGCGGTGGCCATCGAGGTGGCGCTCATGGGCGGCCCGTACCAGGGGAAGCGGGATCCCGCGGGCGCGTCGCGCAGGGCCTGCCGGAGCCCGTCGCGGCCGGCCCGCCAGTGGGCGAGCAGCTCGTGCGGCGGCCGGCGGGCGCCGGCTTCGGCGGCACGGTCGACGAAGGTGTCGGGTGCGACGAGGGCCTTCTCGACCTCCTCGGCGAACGCCCCGGGGTTGGTGACGGCGAGCAGCGCGACCTCGTCGGTCCAGGCGAGATGGGCGATCTGGTGGGCGATGGTCCAGCCGGCCGCGGGTGTCGCGGTCTCCCACTGTTCGTCACTCGACTCACCGATGAGGCGGTCGAGTTCCTCGCTCTCTGCGCGCAGGTCGTCGATGACGACCGCGGGGTCGGGCACGGTGCGCTCCCTCCGGGACACGGCGTGGTGTCCGGAGCATGGCACCGCAACCAGAAACAAGCAAGCGCGCTTGCTTTACTTTTTCCGGCCTTCTGTGTGCGCAGGAGCGGCCGACGGCCTCCCCGTCCGCGGAGGGCGGCCGGCAACCGCCGCGTCCACGGGGTCAGTACCAGATCGCGACCTGACGGCCGCGGGCGTCGCGTTGCGGCGGGTCCGGGAGGGAGCGTGCGCGGCGCAGGGCGATCCGGTGTGCGCTCCAGGCAGCGGCCGCCGCGTCCAGCACGTCGTCCGGCGCCACACGTCCCACGTCCCCGAGCCCGTCGGGAATGACGACGCCTGCGGCCTCGAGGAGGGAGCGGCGGGCCATCTGCCCCGCCCAGCTCTTCTTCCGGTGCGGGAGCGACTGCCCGCCCGCCAGTGCCCGGAACGACACTTCGGGGTGCACCTCGAAGAGCCGGTCGCTCCCGGCGTCCGCCAGGCAGCCGTTCGCCTCGCGGAGTTTGACGGCGAGCCCCCAGCTCTGGCGGCTCAGCCCGGTGCCGGTGAGCTCCCGGCATCTGCGGTTCGCGGCCTCGTACTCCTCCTCCTGCCACACCGCGTGCGGAGGCACTCGGAAGACGCTGCTCCGGAGCCGGCCCAGCAAGGCGGCCGCCTCGGTGTCCGCTTGCCGCCACCCCGTGTCGAGGAGCCCCAGGGGCATGTCCACGGCCACGACCCCGAAGTCACCACCGCCACCGGTTACCGGTGCCTCGCGCAGCAGCGAGCGCAGGTCGCTGCTCAGGCGAGCCCCTGCGAACCGGCCGTCACGGAGCTCGACCCCCACCCACCCGGCCGCGCACGCGTCGACGCCCAGGACCGTCACGACCGCCACCATGTCACCCAGCATCCCCGAACGGATCCGTGGCGGGATATCCGTAGTCCCCGTAGAGGCGGACGAAGCGGGCCGCCACGACACCGCCCCTGCGCAGGAGGCCGTGGGCGCCGGCCGTGCGCTCGTACAGCTCGACCTCCTCCTGGCCGCCCGGACCGATCGGCTGGACGAGACGGCCACCGACCCGCAGCTGCCGGACCAGCGGCGGCGGCACCTCCGGGAAGGCGGCGCAGACGACGACGGCGTCGTAGGGGGCGCGGGCGGGCATGCCGAGGGTGCCGTCGCCGACGACGACCTCGACGTTCGCGACGCCGCGGGCGCCGAGATTGGCCCGGGCCTCACGCGCCATGTCCGGCCAGCGCTCGACGCTGACGACGTACGTGGCGAGGCGGGCCAGCAGGGCGGTCTGGAAGCCGTGACCGGTGCCGATCTCCAGGACGCGCTCGCTCCCGGTCAGGCCGAGCGCGGCGATCATCATGGCGACGAGGGAGGGCTGCGTCGTCACCTGACCGTGGCTGATGGGAATCGGCACGTCCGCGTACGCCGAGGCACGGTGAGCGGCGGGGACGAAGGCCGCACGCGGGGTGGACCGCATGGCCTCCAGCAGACGCGCGTCACGGACTCCGGCGGCACGGGCGGCCCTGACCAGGTCCCCAGGGCCCGGACCTTCAGGGCCGTCGGCGCCGGCGCCGGGACCTGGGCCGGGATCGGGCCAGGGATCCGTCATCGTGTCCGCCTCCGTACTGCCGACCGGCGGCTACCGGGCGGCGCGCCCCACCTGTGTCCGTACCGCTCCAATGCTGGCCGCGATGACCAGGGCGATCGCCAGCGCGTCGGCGGCGGACAGGGCCTGGTGCAGCACCAGGAATCCGGCGGTCGCCGCGATCGCGGGCTCCAGGCTCATCAGCACGGCGAAGGTCGACGCGGGCAGCCGGCGCAGGGCCAGGAGCTCCAGCGTGTACGGCAGCACGGACGACATCAGCGCGACCGCGAGCCCGAGCCCGATCGTGGACGGCACGAACAGTTTGCTCCCCGCCTCGACGATGCCGAACGGCAGGCTGAGCACCGCGCCGACCGCCATCGCGAGGGCCAGCCCGTCGGCCTGGGGGAAGCGGCGTCCGGTGCGGGCGCTGAAGACGATGTACGCGGCCCACATCGCGCCCGCCCCGAGGGCGAAGGCGGCACCGACCGGGTCTAGGCGGTCGAAGCCGCCTCCGCTGAGCAGGACGACGCCGGCGAGCGCGAGCCCCGCCCACAGCAGATTGATCAGCCGCCGCGAGACCACGACCGAGAGCGCGAGCGGCCCGAGCACCTCGAGGGTGACGGCGGCGCCGAGCGGAATGCGGTCCGCGGCTTGGTAGAACAGCATGTTCATGGCCGCCATGACGGTGCCGAAGGCGACGACGGTGCCCCAGTCGGCGCGGGAGTGCCCCCGCAGCCGCGGCCGGCAGACCAGCATCAGGACGATGGCGGCAAGCACGAGCCGCAGTGTGACGACGCCGAGCGCTCCCGCGCGGGGCATCAGCAGCACGGCGACGGCGGCACCGAACTGCACCGAGAGCCCGCCCGCGACGACGAGCGCGACCGGCCCGAGGGCGAGGCCGCGCCCTCGTTCGCCCGCGAGGGCGCCGGCGGCCTCGGGCAGCGCGACGGCGGAGGCGGCCGCCTGTTCCGCGCTCGCGCTGCCCATGCCGCTCGCGCTCCGGGACCCGCTCACCGATTCCACCTTCGTCCATCCGACTGAACTGTCGGTCCAAAATACTGCACTGGAAGAGTCTGGTCCACTTCCCTCCCTTCACGCTACGGAACCCCGCGCCGCCCGTGAAATGCCTAATGGGCTGCGATTATGCTCCGCACGCATGAGCATCGAGCTGCGCCATCTCCGCTGCTTTCTCGCCATCGCGGAGGAACGGAGCCTGACCCGGGCCGCCGCCACGCTGCATCGGACCCAGCCGGCCGTCTCCCGTACCCTCGCCGCGCTCGAACGCCACCTGGGCGTCCGGCTCGTCGACCGCTCCACCCACCACCTCGATCTCACCCCCGAGGGCCTGGCCTTCCGTGACAAGGCCGCGACGGCCGTCACCGCCTTCGACGAAGCCCTCGACGCGGTCCGGCTGCACCACCGCCCCCTCCGCCTCGGCCACGCCTGGTCCGCCCTCGGCCCGTACACCACCCCGCTGCTCCGCCGCTGGCAGCAGGAACATCCGGACGTGCCCCTCGAGCTGCTGCGCATCGACGACCGCACGGCGGGCCTGGCCCGCGGCGAGGTCGACGCGGCGGTGCTGCGCGGCCCGGTCGACACCCCGGGCCTCGCGACCGAACTCCTCTTCACCGAGCCCCGGGTCGCGGCGGTCCCGTCCGACGACCCGCTGGCCGCCCGCCCCGCGCTGGCCCTCGCCGACCTGACTCCCGGGACGATCGTCCTCAACACGGTCTCCGGCACCACCACTCCCGCACTGTGGCCGGCCCCCTCCCGGCCGGCCTCGACCCTCACGGTCGCCAACACCGACGACTGGCTCACCGCCATCGCGGCGGGCCGCGGCGCCGGCGTCTCGGCCGCGTCCACGGCCGGGATGCACCCCCACCCGGGCGTCGCCTACCGCCCCCTCACCGACGCCCCGCCGGTCCCGGTCCTCCTCGCCTGGCGCACGACGGCTCCGCATCCGGCGCTGGAGGCGCTGACGGAGCTGGCCCGCGAACTCAGCGCCCGCGGCTGAGGCCGGTCGCGGACAGCCCTGCAGGCACTTCCCGAAGCCCGCACCGCGGGCGCCGACGATCGATCGGGACACCGAATCCCGCCGGCGACGGCTCGTTACCATGGCCCGATGCCGCCGCCCCGACTGATCGCCACCGACCTCGACGGCACGCTCCTGCGCAGCGACGGCACCCTCTCCGCCCGCACCGTGCGCGCGCTGCGTTCCGCCGTCGACACCGGCGCCGAGGTCGTCTTCGTCACGGCCCGCCCGCCGCGGTACGTGGACGTGCTCGCGACCGCCGCCGGACTCGGCGGGACGGCGGTGTGCAGCAACGGCGCGCTGGTGTACGACATCGCGACCCGCACCGTGACCACGTCCCGGACCCTGCCCCTGGCCGTCGCCCGCGATGTGGCCGCCGCACTGTCGACCGCCGCGCCCGGACTGGGCTTCGCCCTGGAGACGGGCCACCAGGTCCTGTACGAACCGGCGTACAGACTGCGTTTCGGCGGAGTCCCTGCAGCCGACCTCGCGGTCTCGTCCCTGGCGGACCTGTGGCTCACAAACGTGCCCATCGTGCAACTACTGGCCCATTCCGCGCGGTTCGACGCGGACAGGCTGCTCGCCATCGCCGAGGACGCCGCGGGCACCGTGGCCCAGTTCACGCACTCCGGCGGTCGCGGACTGCTGGAGATCAGCGCACCGGGCGTGACGAAGGCGGAGACCCTCTCGGCTCTGTGCGGCGAGCGCGGCATCCCGGCCTCCGAGGTCGTCGCCTTCGGCGACATGCCCAACGACCTGACGTTCCTGAACTGGGCCGGCACCGGCTACGCGATGGGCAACGCCCACCCGGCCGTGCTCTCCGCCGTACGCCGGCGCACGGCGTCCAACCAGGAGGACGGCGTCGCCGTGGTCCTGGAACAGCTCTTCGGGAGGGGCTGAGCCAGTCCGGGCGTCCGCGCACGGCCCCGGGTGTTCGCGGTCGAGGCGGTACGTCTCCACCGTCCGGTTGCCGAAGCCGTGCGCCTCGAAGACCGACCGGGACATCGGGTGGTCCTCGTAGTGGCACAGCAGCGCGACGACGCGCACGCCGCCGTCGGCGAGCAGCACGTTCCGTGCCGCGGTGTCCAGAGGCGACCAGGCGTGAGGGCAGGCGGACGCGCGCACGCGCGGATCGGCGTCGGTGACGAGCGAGGTCAACAGGCGCACGGGCAGCCCGGGGAAGTGGGCGGCCTCGGCCCGGAGGCGGGGGTCGGAGCTCGTGGCGAGCTGTTCGGCCGCGTCGTCGGTCAGCTTCACTCGTTTGTCCGCGGCGGCCTCGGCGAGGAGGAGCCGACGCGCGGAACTCGGCACGCCCCATTCCGGGGACAGTCGGTTGCCCCGTCACGATGAGGCTCCGAAGCCTCCGCTCAATCAGGCGTGAACTCGTACCGTAGTTCGTAGAGATGGCCCGCCTTGACCATGACCGTCGCCTCGATGGGGCGCTCATGATTGCTGTAGACGACCCGCAGGGTGCGGAGCACCGGCAAGTTTCCGGGGAGAAGCAGTGCCGTGCATTGTTCCTGCGTTGGCACCCGTGCCGAGACGTGGTCCACGCTGAGACGCGGAGGAAACCCGAGACCGGTCAGCAGTACGGGCGTCCCGCCCTGGATCTTGCGGCGTTCCGTGATGGGGGTGTCATGGGCGATATCCGTCGGGTAGTACGACGCGACGAGTTCGGCCGGCTCGTCGTCGATCGTGAGGAGTTGGCGGCGAAGTACGGCAACGGCCCCTTCGGCGAGGCCGAGCGCGTCCGACACGTCCGCGGGAGGCATGACCTCCGCCACTTCCAGCAGCGTGCTGCGCGCCCGCCTGCCGTTGCGCTCTTCCCGGGCGAGCCACCGGTACAGCTCGCCCGGGCGCGCCGGTGCCATGTACGCGGCGGGGCGCATCGTGCGCTGGCGGTGCTCGCGGACCGTCACTGCAGCTCCTGCGCGTCCGACGACCAGCCGTTCGCTCTTGAGGAGTTGGAGCGCCTTCTGCACGGTCGCGCCCGACGCGTCGAACCGCTCCTTCATCTGCGCCGTGGACGGAAGCCTGGCACCCGGCGCCAGGTCACCGCTCATGATCTCGTCCCGCAGATCGGCAGCGATCCGCTCGTGCAAGGGGCGTCGGTCGGACGCTTCAGCGTCGGTGCGGGGCACGGTCATCCGATCCTGATCTCGTAGCGGAGGCGCTGGCGGTTCGCGGGCATGGTCATCAGATCGGCCTGGATCGGACGGTCACTGCCGTCCAGGGTGAGCCGCGTCAGCCGCAGTACCGGCTCGTCCGGCCCCAAGCGCAACGTCTCGCGCTCCTCGGCTCGGGGCATCCGGGCCGTGACGTCCTCGCATACGCGTACGCCAACGTGCCCCAGTTCGGCAAGCAACGTCACCGCCCCGCCCCGGATCTTGGCCGTACCGGCGAGCCGGGTGCCACGGGCCACCGCGGCCGGGTAGTACGTGTCCGTCAACTCGCAGGGATCACCATCGAGTTCGATCACTCGTCGGCGTACGACGACGGGCTCGCCCTCAGCGACTCCCAACAGTTCGGCCACCTCGGGCGGCGCGGGCACTTCTCCGGCATGGACGATGCGCTGCGCTCCGGAACCTCCCCGAGCAGCAGCCTCCTCACTCCAGGCGTCGGCCTCGCCCCGCCTGCGCGGCGTGAGGTAGGGCAGCGAAGTGCTGACCCAGTCGCTGCTGCTCATGGCGCCTCCCTGACGTCCGACGAACTCCGCGCCGTGCGCTGCTTCGTACCGTAGGCGACTCACTCTAAGTCCCCACCCTTGGGCAAATCTTGCTGCTTTTTGTGAATAGCAGTACGGTCTGCGCGATCGTACAACCTGCTCACCCAAGGTGGTGGCTCACTGTGCCCCTGTCACAGCAACGGCGATTCCCCAGGTCCGCCCGGTCCGTCGGCGCGGCACGCGCGTTCGCCCTCGACACCCTCATCCGGTGGGGCATTGTCGAGCGGCACGACGACGTGCAACTCGCGGTCTCGGAACTCGCCACGAACGCCTTGCGGCACGGCGTCCCGCCTGGACGCGAATTCTGCGTCGGGCTCGCCGTCGATGGCGCCGTGCTGCGTATCCACGTGCGGGACAGCGGGGACGGTCGGCCCGAAGTACAGGCCGCAGACGCGGACGCGTGCGACGGGCGGGGGCTCTTCCTGGTGAAGGAACTGGCCGACGACTTCGGCGTCACAGAGCACATCGTGGGTAAAAGCGTGTGGCTGGACTTCAAACTGGAGCAACCGCACAGCGACGTGCCCTGAATCTGCCGACCGAGCGCCGCGCAGCCCCGCGTCGGGGTTCCTCCTCAAGGACGCATCGGCCGACGAACTCGCGCACGCGGTCAGGGTGGTGGCGGCCGGTGACGCCCTTCTCTCCCCGAACATCACCAAGCGCCTGATCACGGAGTTCTCCCGGACGGCGGGCGCTCCCCGCGCCCCGCTCAAGGACCGCGTCGGCGACCTGACGGAACGCGAGACCGAGGTTCTGTCGCTGATCGCGCAGGGCCTGTCGAACGCCGAGATAGCCGTGCGGCTGGTGGTCGCGGAGCAGACGGTGAAGAGTCATGTGAGCCGGATCCTGGTCAAGCTGGGCCTGCGCGACCGCACCCAGGCGGCGGTCTTCGCGTACGAGACGGGCGTCGTGCGCCCGTCCGGATACTGATCGGAACGGTGGTGTCCCCCGGACAGAGCTTGGGGGAGAGCCTGCCGCAACGTGCAAGGTGTGCAAGGAAGGTGTGCTCAGTCGCGGGGGAACTCGTCGGTGGCGAGGGTGAGGCCGAGAGGGGTGTTGGTGAGGTCGATCTCGGCACCGAAGGCAACGGTCGTCTCGATGACGTAGTCACCGTTCTTGGGCTGGGTGTAGACGTGGCACTTACCGACGTACGGGTCGGCGATGAGATAGACCAGTACCTCGGCGGCGGCGTAGGCGGTCTTCTTCCGTCCGTAGTCGTTGGCGGCGGTGTCCTTGGAGATCACCTCGGCGATGAATTCGACATCCTGGTGACGCCAGCGTCCCTTGTGGTCTTTCTCCGCGCCTTCTCGGAGCTTCGCCACATCCGGGCAGAATCCGTTCAGGTGCCCGGGAAAGTCGATGCGCACGTCCGACTTGACCTTCACGCTCATGCCGAACCTGTCCTCCAGAGCTCGGACGATCCGGCGGATGATCTCCCAGTGCGCATCCCGCTGCGGCGACATGTGGACGGCCCCCTCGACGATCTCGACCTTGTATCCCTCGGGGACGGGCATCCGCTCGAGCGACTCGAACAGGTCGTCCAGAGTCAGCTCGTCGTTCTCGTCGGCCATGTCGATCCTGTCGGTCTCTACGACGGTCATCCTGGCGCTCCTCCCCGGCTGCCGCGTGGTCGCCTGCAGCCGCGCAGTACAACGATACGTACGGCTGTGACGACACGCCCGTACGAGCGCGCGTCCACCCGCCGCCTACTCCTCCCCCAGCCCCTCCGCCAGCACCTCCGCCAGATGACGCCCCCGGACGCCCGCCAGCTGCTCCAGCTGCGTACGGCACGAGAAGCCGTCCGCCAGCAGGACCGCGCCCCCGCCCGCCGCCCGTACCGACGGCAGCAGCTGGTCCTCGGCGCACGCGACGGACACCTCGTAGTGGCCGCGCTCGAAGCCGAAGTTGCCGGCGAGGCCGCAGCAGCCGCCGCTCAGATCGCCCGCCAGGCCCGTTCGTTCGCGCAGCCGGCGCTCCGCCGCGTCGCCCAGGACCGCGTGCTGGTGACAGTGGGTCTGGCCGGCGACCGGGCGGTCGATCCTCGGCGGGGTCCAGTCCGGTGCGCACTGCTCCAGGGCGGCGGCGAAGGTGCGTACGGATGCCGCGAGGCGGGCGGCGCGCGGGTCGTCGCCGAGGAGTTCCGGGAGGTCCGTCGTGAGGGTGGCCGCGCAGCTCGGTTCGAGGACGACCACGGGTACGTCCATGTCCAGCAGCGGCTCGACGGTGTCCAGGGTCCTGCGCATCACCGCACGTGCACGGTCGAGCTGGCCGGTGGAAACGTAGGTCAGGCCGCAGCACACGCGGCGACGCGGCAGCACGATGCCCATGCCGGCCGCCTCCATCACCGTCACGGCGGCCTTCCCGACCGCGGGCGAGAGGTGGTCGGTGAAGGTGTCCGGCCACAGCACGGCCGTCCGGCTCTTGGCGGAGATCCGCGTACGGTCGCCCAGGTGCCCGCGCACCCAGCGCCGGAACGTCACCGGCGCCAGCACCGGGATGTCCCTCTCCGGGGCGATGCCGCCCAGGCGCTTGGCGAGTGCCGCCAGGGGGCGTACCCGGGCGGCCGCGTTCAGGGCGGGGGCGAAAGGTGCGGCCAGGCGCAGCCACGCCGGCAGCCGCCCCATCGCGTAGTGGGCCGCCGGGCGCACCCGGCCCGCGTAGTGGTGGTGCAGGAACTCCGCCTTGTACGTGGCCATGTCGACGCCCACCGGACAGTCGCTCCTGCACCCCTTGCAGGACAGGCACAGGTCGAGTGCGTCCCGTACCTCCGGCGACCGCCAGCCGTCCGTCACGACCTCGCCCGCGAGCATCTCGTGCAGCAGCCGGGCGCGCCCGCGCGTGGAGTGCTGCTCCTCACCGGTCGCGCGGTACGAGGGGCACATCACCCCGGGACCGGAACTCGGCCCGTCCACCCGGCACTTGGCGACCCCGACACAGCGCCGCACCGCCCCCGCGAAGTCGCCGCCGTCGTGCGGGTAGCCGAACTCCACATCGAGCGGCCGCCGCGGCAGCACATCGAAGCGCAGGTTCTCGTCGAGCCGTGCCGGGTGGGCGAGGATGCCCGGGTTGAGGCCGCCGGCCGGGTCCCAGACGTCCTTGAACCGGCCGAAGAGCGCGACGAGTTCGTCCCCGTACATCGTCGGCAGCAGCTCCGCCCGCGCCTGGCCGTCCCCGTGCTCGCCCGACAGCGAACCCCCGTGCGCCACGACCAGCGCGGCCGCCTCCTGCGAGAAGGCACGGAAGCGCCGTACGCCGTCCCGGCCGAGCAGGTCGAAGTCGATGCGGACGTGGATGCACCCGTCGCCGAAGTGCCCGTACGGGGTGCCCCGCAGTCCGTGCTCCGCCAGCAACGCCCGGAAATCCCGCATATAGGCGCCGAGGCGGGCCGGTGGCACCGCGCAGTCCTCCCAGCCCGGCCAGGCCTCGCTGCCGTCCGGCATCCGGGTCGCGGTGCCCGCCGCGTCCTCCCGGATCCGCCACAGCGCCCGCTGCCCCGCAGGGCCGGTGACGACGGTCCCGTCCAGCGCGTCGGCGCCCCGCACGATCTCGTCGGCGCGGGCCCGGGCCTCGGCGCCGGTCGCCCCGCCCGTCTCGACGAAGAGCCAGGCCCCGCCGCGCGGCAGCCCGCGCCCCGGGGCGTCCGGGACCAGGTCCTGCGCCATGCCCTCGACCGTCAGCGGCCGGTAGGGCAGCAGTCCGGCGGCGGCCTCGGCGGCCGCGCCCTCGTCGGCGTACCCCAGCACGGCGAGAGCCCGCGCCGGCGGCGACTCCACGAGCCGTACGGTCGCCTCGGTGAGCACCGCCAGGGTGCCCTCGCCGCCGCAGAACGCGCGGGCGAGGTCCGCACCGCGCTCGGGGAGCAGCGCGTCGAGGGCGTACCCGGAGATGCGCCGCGGCAGCCCGTCGGGGAACCCCGTCCGCAGCAGCGCCAGGTTCGCGTCGACGAGCTCCCGCAGCCCGGCCGGGACCGCAGGCCCCCACCCCTGGCCGAGCCGGAGTTCGTCACCCCCGTACGTCACCACCGACAGCTCGTGGACGTTGTCCGCTGTCGTCCCCCATGCCACCGAGTGCGACCCGCACGCGTTGTTGCCGATCATCCCGCCGAGCGTGCAACGGCTGTGTGTGGACGGATCCGGGCCGAAGGTCAGCCCGAACGCCCCCGCCGCGTCCCGCAGCCGGTCCAGCACCGCGCCCGGCTGGACGACGGCCGTGCGCGCCTCGGGATCCACGGAGAGGACGGCCCGCATGTGCCGGGTGAAGTCCAGCACCACTCCGACGCCCGTCGCCTGCCCGGCGATCGACGTCCCCGCGCCCCGTGGCACCACCGGGACCCCGTGGCTCCGGCAGACCGCGAGCGCCGCCGCGACGTCCGCCGCGTCCCGCGGGGCGACGACGCCGTCCGGGACGCGGCGGTAGTTGGAGGCGTCCATCGTCATGAGCGCGCGGGCGCCGGGCCCGAAGTCCACGTCGCCGCGGACGTCCGCCCGGAGGGCACGTTCGAGCTCCCTGCGATCAGCCATGGGCACAGCGTGCCCCACGCTCGATCGGGTGACGCCCGGGCGCGCCCGCCCGCCGTCCCGACCGGTGATCTCTTGTCTCATCCGCCGGACAACACCCTTGGTGACCTGGCGGAACCGACTAGGCTCCGGCTCGTGGCCGATATCCAGATTCCCGCTGACATCAAGCCCGCTGACGGCCGTTTCGGCTCGGGCCCCTCCAAGGTGCGTACGGAGGCGCTGGACGCCCTGGCCGCCACCGGTACATCCCTGCTCGGTACGTCCCACCGCCAGGCCCCGGTCAAGAACCTGGTCGGCGAGGTGCGCGAGGGCGTGCGCGAGCTGTTCTCGCTCCCCGACGGTTACGAGGTGATCCTGGGCAACGGCGGCTCCACCGCCTTCTGGGACATCGCGACGCACGGTCTCATCGAGAACAAGTCGCAGCACCTCTCCTTCGGCGAGTTCTCGTCGAAGTTCGCGAAGGCGTCGAAGCTCGCCCCGTGGCTGGCCGAGCCGACCGTGATCGCGTCCGACCCGGGTACCCACCCGGATCCGCGGGCCGAGGCGGGCGTCGACGTCTACGCCTTCACCCACAACGAGACCTCCACCGGTGTCGCCGCCCCGGTCAAGCGGGTCGAGGGCGCCGACGAGGGCGCGCTGGTGCTGGTGGACGCCACGTCAGGCGCAGGCGGTCTGCCCGTCGACATCACCGAGTCGGACGTGTACTACTTCGCGCCGCAGAAGTCCTTCGCCGCGGACGGCGGCCTGTGGATCGCGGTGTTCTCGCCCGCCGCGCTGGAGCGCGCCGCGCGCGTGCACGCCTCCGGCCGGCACGTCCCGGAGTTCTTCAGCCTCCCGACGGCGATCGACAACTCGCTCAAGAACCAGACGTACAACACCCCGGCGCTGGCGACCCTCTTCCTCCTCGGCGAGCAGCTGAAGTGGATCAACGGGCAGGGCGGCCTGGACTGGTCGGTGCGCCGCACCGGCACCTCCGCGCGCAACCTGTACGGCTGGGCCGAGGAGTCGAAGTACGCGACGCCGTTCGTCGCGGACCCGGCGAAGCGCTCGCAGGTCATCGGCACGATCGACTTCTCCGACGACATCGACGCGGCGGCGGTCGCAAAGGTCCTGCGCGCGAACGGGATCGTCGACACCGAGCCGTACCGCAAGCTGGGCCGCAACCAGCTGCGCATCGCGATGTTCCCGGCGATCGACCCGGCGGACGTGCAGGCGCTGACGGCCTGCGTCGACCACGTCATCGAGAAGCTGTAGTAGTCACTGCCTGCACGACGAGGGCCCGGCGGCATGCGCCCGCCGGGCCCTTGTCGTGCCGGCTGCGGTCGTGCCGGTTGCGTGAAGACGGCGTGGAGTCGTCGTGCAGGACGGCCGATAACCGCTCTATCCGGCACCCTGCCGCATCCCTACGATCGGCACGATCCGGTGCATTGACATGTTCACGCCTCAACGATCCGCCGGCGTGGCATGGGATCGGCTGGACCCCCCACGGTTCACCACGCAAGGCCACCGACCACCACCATCGATCGGAGTACGCATCATGCCCGGTGCATTACGCGCGGGTGCCGCCGCCACGGCGGTCCTCGCCTCCATGCTCGTCGCCGGTGCCCCCGGCACCGCCTCGGCGGGCATCGTGGCCCCGCCCGACAAAATCGTCATCGAGGTCGCCACGGTGAACGGTTCGGGCTGCAAGCAGGGGACCGCCGCCGTGGCGGTCTCGCCGGACAACACCGCGTTCACGGTCACGTACAGTGACTATCTGGCGCAGGTGGGCGGGGGCTCGGCGCCCACCGACTTCCGCAAGAACTGTCAGCTCAATCTGATCGTCCACGTCCCGCAGGGCTTCACGTACGCCGTCGCCAGCGCGGACTACCGCGGCTACGCCAGCCTGCAGCGGGGCGCGACCGCCGTCCAGAAGGCCTCGTACTACTTCCAGGGCTCGCCCGACACGGCCGCCAGGAACCACCCCTTCAACGGGCCGTACGACAACAACTGGCAGGCCACCGACGAGACCGAGTGGGGCCAGCTGGTGTGGGCCCCCTGCGGCGTCAAGCGGAACTTCAACATCAACACCGAGCTGCGCGTCAAGGCCGGCACGTCCAGCCCGTCGGCGACGAGCTTCATGACGATGGACTCGACGGACGGCGAGATCAACACCGTGTACCGGCTCGCGTGGAAGGAGTGCCCGGAGACCTGATCCGGGCCGGGAGCCGGCCCGCCCCGGACCCCGCGCAGGCCACGGCGCGGGGTCCGGGGCAGGCACCCCCGGGGCGGCGGGCCCGGCCCCGCCGCCCGGGATGACGTCGGGCCCGTTTCGTGCCTCCATGGAGTCATGACCACTTCGACTCCGACCCCGACACCCCTCACCGCGCTGGCCAAGCAGTGGGCCGTCCTGCTCACCACCCACAAACGGGACGGCACCGGCGTCGGTACACCCGTCAACATCGCCGTCGAGGGGGACCACGCCTACGTCCGTACGTACGCCATGTCCGGCAAGGCCAAGCGGCTGCGCCGCGACCAGGAGGTGGAGATCGCTCCCGCCACCCCGCACGGCAAGCCGACCGGACCGGAGACCACGGCGCGGATGCGGCTGCTCGACCCGGACAGCGAGGAGAACGAGCACGCGGCGAAACTCCTCGCCCGCAAGTACCCGATCACGCACGGGATGCTCGTACCGCTGGCGCACAGGATGAAGCACGACACGACGCTGCACTACGAGCTTCGTCTGCCGAGCGACGCCGGCGACCGGACACCCGACCGTGGCTCGGGCTCCTGACCGGATCAGGCCCTCTGACCGGATCAGGCCTTCTGTCCGCGCCCGCGCCGCCGCGACCGCAGGGCCAGCAACACCACCAGCGCGGCGACGACCGCACCCGCCGGCACGGCGAGGCCCTGGCCGTCCCCGCCGTCCTCCGACGCCGCCGCGTCCCCGCCGCCGCTCGCGGACCCGGAGGACGAGTCGCCGTCCGCGCCCCCACCGCCGCTCCTGTCGACGTCGCTGCGCACGACCTCGCTCTGCCCGCCCTCCGTCCCGAACATGAGGGCCTTGCCGTCCGGCGTGTAGGTCACCGACTCGGACTGCCCCTGCAGCGGCGCGCTCACGTGGTGGTCGTCGCCGAGGCGCCCGCCGCTCCACGCGTAGCCGCGGGCGCTGAAGTAGGAGCGCAGCACGAGCTCCCTGCCGTCCGGCGAGAACGCCCCGTCCGTCACCCACGGGACCTCCCCGATCCGCCGGAAGACGTTCGCCCCGCCCGTCACCAGCCGGTCAGGCCCTTCGTAGAGCCCTCCCCCGTCCTCGTTCTTGCTCGCGATGTAGACCCGCCCGGTCTTCGGATGGACCATCATCGCCTCGGCGTTGCGCGGCCCGTCCTCGTACCGCACGACGTACTGCCTCGCGCGCACCGTGATGTCCTTCAGCGAACGCGGCTCGGGAAAGCGGTAGATCCACACGTGGTTCCAGGAGTCGGCGTTGTCCCCGATGTCGCCGACGTACACGTAGCCGTCCGGCCCGATCGAGATGGCCTCCATGTCCCGCGGCCTGCCGACGCCCCGCAGGGTCACGGTCGCGACGGTCTTCCCCGTCCTCGAGTCGACGGCGAAGACACGTGGCTCGTCCTGGTCGTTGTGCGTCCAGTAGATCCCCGGGTGGGCGCGGCTCGCCGCGAGGCCGCTGGACTCGGTGATGCGCGGGTCCTTGATCGTGAAGCCGTCGTCCCCGTCCGCGGCGGCGGGCACGGCGGATCCCAGGACCATCACGGCGGCGGCCACGGCCGCCCACGTCGTACGCAACGAACACATGCCCCCAAGTGTCCATCGTCACGTCACCGGCCGGGGCGGCATCCGGCGCAGGTCGGCCATCATTACCCCCATGCGTTTCATGTTCGTCGGTGACTCCATGACCATCGGACGCGCCGGCGACTACACCTGGCGCTACCGGATGTGGCAGCACCTCAACCGCTCCTTCGGCGGCCCGTACCGGATCGTCGGACCGCGCACCGAGCTGTACGACACCGTCGCCGCCGCCCCCGTGTCGACGGCCTACGCCGACCCGGCCTTCCCCGACCGCGCCCGCGGGCACCTCGCCGGCTGGGGCGAGGGCTGGCTGCACATGGCGCCGCTGATCAAGGAGACGGTGACGGCGACGAAGGCGGACGTGCTGCTCGTCTCGCTGGGCCTGATAGACCTCGGCTTCTACACGAACAGCAGTCAGACCGCCGAGAACGCCCGTCGGTTCATCGCCGAGGCCCGCGCCGCGAACTCTCGTGTCCGGGCCGTGGTGCTCCCTGTCATCCCCAACGTGCGCGCCACGGCCGACGCCCCGTTCGCGGCGGAGTGCGACCGCTTCAACGAGCTTCTCGCCAAGGCCGTCGCCGACCTCGACTCCCCCTCGTCGCCGCTGCTCCTGGCGTCCACGCCGATGTCGTACGACATCCACTCCGACACGTACGACGGCACCCACCCGGGCCCGTCCGGCGAACACAAGCTGGCGGCGGCCTTCGCCGACGCGATGCACCAGGCGTGGGGCGTGGGCGACGCCTACGAGCCGGCAGCCGGCTAGGACCGGCCTCCGGCTCGGGGCGGGACCTCCCGCTCGGCTACCAGGTGGCGCCCGCGACCTGCCTGGTCGTCGCGTTCAGGCGGTTGAAGAGGTTCGTCGTGCCGATCATGAGGATGATCGCGGCGAGCTGCTGCTCGTCGTAGTGGTCGGCGGCGTCGTCCCAGATCGCGTCCGGCACCGGGTCGGACCGGTCGCCGAGCCGGGTCGCGGCCTCGGTGAGCGCCAGCGCCGCGCGCTCGGCGTCCGAGAAGTACGGCGCCTCGCGCCACGCCGCCACCGCCGTCAGCTGGTCCTCGGTCACGCCCGCCTTCCGCGCACTGCTCGCGCCGCCCACGACGCAGTAGCTGCATCCGTTGATCTGGCTCGCGCGCAGGTGGACCAGCTCCAGGGTCGTCTCCGGTACGCCGCCCTTCCTCGTCGCCTTCAGCAGATCGAGGATGGCCGGCATGGCCGAGGGGATGACGGTGGCGGGGTTGTTCATCCGAGCCTGCATGGTTTCTGCCCTCCGGGGTTCTCGTCGGTCACTGCTCTGACGGATCCCGCGGAGGGAATGTGACGGGCCCGGCGGAATGAATTTCGGGAGTCTTTCCCGCGCCCCTCCCGCGAGGATGCGAACGGTGCGGAGGGAGGTGACCCTGGAGAGGCGGGGGGCAACGCCAAGGAGGACGTCCATGTCCATGATGGACAAGATCAAGCAGATGCTCAAGGGTCACGAGGACAAGGCTTCGCAGGGCATCGACAAGGCCGGCGACACGTTCGACGAGAAGACTCCGAGCAAGTACAGCCGGCAGACCGACGTGGCCCAGGACAAGCTCAAGGAGCAGTTCGGCGGCGACCAGCCCGGCCAGGACCGGCCCCCGCAGCAGCCCTGACCACCGAATGCCCCGTTACTTTGCGTGGCGAAGGTAGGGAACCAATGACCGGGAACACCACCCAGCTCACCGCTCGCGACATCATGACCAGCGGCGTACAGTGCGTCGGCGCACACCAGTCGCTGATGGACGCGGCACAGATGATGCGTGACCTCAACGTCGGCTGTCTGCCCATCTGCGGCGACAACAACCGGCTCACGGGCCTGATCACCGACCGCGACATCGTCGTCCAGTGCTGCGCCGAGGGCATAGACCCCGCGACGGTCCAGGCCGGCTCGCTGGCCGGCGAACTCCACTGGATCGACGCGAACGCGGGCGCCGACGAGGCCCTCGCGACGATGGAGGAAAACCAGGTCAAACGGCTGCCGGTGATCGACGTCCAGCAGGGGCACCAGCTGGTCGGCATGATCACGGAGGCCAACCTGGCGAGGAATCTCACGGACGCACAGATCGCGGAGTTCGCGACCAAGGTGTACGCGAACGCCTGACGCGCCCCAACCACCGGGGACCCCGGAGCAGTTCGGACTGCACGCCGGGGCCTCGGCGTGCCCGGACACGTCCGCACCGCACAACGCAATCGGACGCCGTGGGAGGGGACGGTCGCCCCGCCCCACGGCTTTCGAAGCGCTGTTCAGCCCGCGACCGGTGCTTTGGGTACTGCCGGTGCGGCCGGTGTGGCCGGAGTGGCCGGGGCTGCCGGTGGCTTCGGCACCGCCGGTGCACTAGGGGCCAGTGACTTGGGCACCGCCGGTGCACTCGGGACCGCCGGTGACTTCGGCGCGGCAGGTGTCGGCGCTGCCGGTGACTTGGGCACCGCCGGTGCACTCGGGACCGCTGGTGACTTCGGCGCGGCAGGTGTCGGCGCTGCCGGTGACTTGGGCACCGCCGGTGCACTCGGAGCCGCCGGTGACTTCGGCGCGGCAGGTGTCGGCGCTGCCGGTGGTTTCGGCGCGGCAGGTGATTTCGGCGCTGCCGGGCCCGGGGCGCGGCTGGACTCGAGGTGGGCGAAGACCACCAGGTTGTCCTTGTAGTCCTTGGCCGTCTTGTCGTACTCGCCGGCGCAGGTGATCAGGCGCAGCTGCGCGGACGGGGTGTCGTTGTAGACCCGTGCGTTCGGGAACTTCGCCTTGCTGAACGTTTCGACAGAGTCGATCTTGAACGTGGCGACGACACCGTCCGTACGCGCGATCTCGACCTTGTTCCCGGGCTTGACCTCACTGAGTCCCACGAACACGGCGGGACCGGTCAGGGTGTCGAAGTGGCCCGCGAGGATCGAGGTGCCGCGTTCGCCGGGGGTGGGACCGCGCTCGTACCAGCCGACCAGGTTGTTGTCGTTGGGCGGCGGGGCGTTGAGCTGTCCGGTCGCGTTGAGCTTCAGCGGGGTGAAAGGCGCGTCGACGCCGATGATGGGGATCTTGATCCGCTTGGGGACCGAGCGGGGAAGCGCCGGGCCCGAGCGGGCTTTCGCCCCTGGGCCCGCGGCTTCCGGGGTGACCGTTGCCGAGGGCGCGGACGGCCGACCGGCCACCACAGTGGGGTCGAGCGAACCGTAGACGAGGAGGGCGCCCACCCCCAACGATGCGGCAGGCCACATCAGGGCCTTCCGGATGGACCCGAAGGAGCGTGCGGACCGTTGCGGGGATCGGCCGGACGGCTGCCGGAGGATCATGTGAGCGTGCCTTTCGGTGCTGGGTGAAGCGGTATCAGAGGTGCGGGCACGGATGCGGGTGCGCATGGCCAGGAGCAGATACGCCATCGCCGCGGCCACCGTCCTTGGACGACGGTGGCCGCGACAACTCAGCGATGAGCTACTTCACGGGACGCCGCATCAGATCTGGGCGCCACCGTTGGCGTTGCGACGACGCAGCTTGTAGATGCCGGCACCGATGCCACCGAGCATCAGAGCCGAGCCGGCTGCCAGGCTGCTGCTGTTCGTGGCGAGGCCACCGCCGCCGGTGTGGGTGCCACCGTTCGGCTTGTCCTCGTCGTCGTCGTCGTCATCGTCGTCGTCGTCATCGTCGTCGTCGTCGTCATCGTCGTCGTCGTCGTGGTCGTCGTCGTCGTGGTCGTCGTCGTCATCGTCGTCGTCGTCATCGTCGTCGTCGTCGTGGTCGTCGTCCTTGTCGTGGTCGTCGTCCTTGTCGTGCTTCTTCCAACCACCCTTGTCGTGGTCGTCCTTGTCGTGGTCGTCGTTGTCGCCCTTGTCGTGGTCGCCCTTGTCGTGGTCGCCCTCGGAGATCACGCCGGCCAGGAAGCCCGCACCGGCGTCGACACCGCCGTTGGGCTTGTCGTTGTCGTCGTCGTCGTCGTCGTCATCGTCGTCGTCGTCGTCATCGTCCTTGCTGATGTCGATGTCGATGTCAACGTTCTTGTCGTGGTCGTCCTTCTTGTCGTGCTTCTTGTAGCCGTAGTCGTGCTTCTTGTAGTCGTCCTTCTTGTAGTCGTCCTTCTTGTCGGACTCGTCCTTCTCGCTGTTCTCGGACTCGTCCTTCTCGCTCTTCTCGGACTCGTCCTTGCTGCTCTTCTCGGACTCGTCCTTCTCGCTCTTCTCGGACTCGTCCTTGCTGCTCTTCTCGGACTCGTCCTTGCTGCTCTTCTCGGACTCGTCCTTGCTGCTCTTGCCGTACTCGTTCTGGCTGCCCTTCTCGGACTCGTCCTTGCTGCTCTTGCCGTACTCGTTCTGGCTGCTCTTGTCGGACTCGTCCTGGTCGGACTCGTCCGCGACGGTCACGCTGGCGAGAGCACCTCCGCCGGTCTTGACGCCGCCGTTCGGCTTGTCGTTGTCGTCGTCGTCGTCGTCATCGTCGTCGTCGTCATCGTCGTCGTCGTCGTCATCGTCGTCGTCGTCGTCGTCGTCGTCATCGTCGTCGTCGCCGTCGTCCGTGCTGATGTCGATGTCGATGTCGTGGTCGTCGTCGTCGTCCTTGTCGTGGTCGTCGTCCTTCTTGTCCCACTTCTTGTAGTGACCCTTGTCGTGGTCGTCCTTGTCGTGGTCGTCCTTGTCGTAGTCGTCCTTGTCGTGGTCGGAGTCGTCGTCGCGGCTGGCGGAAGATCCGGCGGCAGCACGGTCGTCGGCGACGGCGATCGCGTAGGCGGAGGGAGCGGTGACCGAGAGAACCGCAGTAACAGCGGCTGAGATCCACAGTGTGCGGGCAGAGCGCATGGGAGCACATTCCTTTCGCCGCGACTGCGACGGCTGACACATCGTCGGCTCATCGGATCGCAGCAGCGACTTCGACCACCGTCAGCCGGAATCGGAGGGCCCACCACCCGAGAACCCCGCATTCGAGCTACTCCGTGGGCTTTTCGGGTGGCGATCAGGCCGATAATCACCCGTTGGAGGGCCACACGAGCGAGCCTCCCGCCGCGCGGCCGTCGTCCGCCCCCGCACTCCCCCGCCCCTCCCCGGGCCCGGACGCAACATTCGGTGTCCTCGCGCTGAACATTCCTGCGCCGGCATTGACCTCTCGACGCCACGCCCCGAAGCTTCCTGCCTCCGGTGACCGTCACCTCGAAGGCTCCGGAGTCGGAACGTCGCACGTTCCTTGGAGTGGCCGCCGCAGCGGCCGGAGCCGCCGGACTCCCGGCGCTCGCACTCGGCACGGCCCCGCAGGCCGGGGCCGCCACAGCGGCCGCCCCTGCCGTCGCCGCCACCAACACGCTCGCGGACGTCAAGCACGTCGTCGTCCTCATGCAGGAGAACCGCAGCTTCGACCACTACTTCGGGCGCCCCCAAGGGCGTCCGCGGCTTCTCCGACCGCAGCGCCCTGCTCCTCGACTGCGGCTGCACGATCTTCGAACAGACGAACGGAACGGGCCGTCAGTACCCGTGGTCGCTCGGCGCGTCCACGGGCGGCGATCCCCGCCTCCTCGCCCGGTGCAGCGACGGACTCGGCCACACGTGGGGCACGCAGCACGGCGCCTGGAACCTGGGCCTGCTGGATACCTGGCCCGCGTCCGTCGGAGGCGTACGGACCATGGCCTACCTGGACCGCGCGGACATCCCCTTCCCCTACGCGCTCACCGACGTCTACACCGTCTGCGACGCGTACTTCTGCTCCGCTCTCGGCGGCACGGGCGGGAACCGCGCCTTCCTGTGGAGCGGGAAGATCGACAGCACCCACGACGACGACGGCGAACTGCACGGCTGCACGGCTGCACGGCTGCACCTGGAAGACGTACGCCGAGAACCTCCAGGACGCCGGCGTGTCCTGGAAGGTCCACCAGCGGGCGAGCGACAACGCGCCGACGACTTCGACCAGTTCGCGAACGCGGCCCCCGACAGTCCGCCGTACGACCGCGGCATGGCCTCCGTGCCCGGCACCAAGCCCACCCATGAGGCGATCGCGGACGCGATCCGCTCCGACGTCACGGCCGGCACGCTGCCGCAGGTGTCGTGGATCGTCGCCTACGCCGAATTCTCCGAGCACCCCTCCGGCGGCCCGCCGGGAGACGGTCACCACTTCGTCAACACGGTGCTCCAGGCCCTCAACGCCGACCCGGACGTCTTCGACTCCACCGTCCTGTTCCTCAACTACGACGAGAACTATGGCTACTTCGACCACGTCGCGCCGCCCGTCCCGCCGAGCGGCACCCCCGACGAGCTCGTCATCGGCGGGAAGCCGGTCGGGCTCGGCTTCCGCGTGCCCGCGATCGTGGTGTCGCCGTGGACGCAGGGCGGCTGGGTCAGCTCCGAGGTCTTCGGCCACACGTCGGTCATCCGCTTCCTGGAGCTGTGGACCACGGCGATCGGCAGGCCAGGCCGCTGCCCTACCAGCCGGGCGGCAACCTCGACCGCCTCGAGTTCGGCGCGAGCGGGAAGATCCTGGCCTGGTTCGCGATGGCCGACGAAGGCGCGCAGGCGAAGAGCGCCGCACACTTCTCGATCCACCCCAACGCCCACCGCTCCCGCACGCCCTGGCAGTACACGGTCGACGCCGGCGGCATGCAGGAGGACTACTTCAACGTCGGCTCGGGCTACGGCGACGGCGCGTACGACATCAGCATGTACGGCCCGAACCGCTTCATGCGCCGCTTCAAGGGCAACGCCACGAGGGCGGGCAAGGACGTCTCCGTACGGAGCTGCTACGCCGTCCACAGCGGCACCGGAAAGACGGCGGTCTGGTTCTCGATGAAGAACGCTTCCTCGGCCGTCACCTTCACCATCACGGCGAACAACCACCGCTCCGACGGGCCCTGGACGTGCACGGTGCCCGTGGGCGGAAGTGTGGACGACCACTTCAACGCGGTGGCGTACCAGCAGGGCTGGTACGACCTGACGGTGACGGTGAACTCCGACGCCGCCTGGTCCCAGCGATTCACCGGGCACATCGAGACGGGGCGGCGAGCGTCTCGGGCTGAGACCGCCCGCTCCGGCGGCGCCCGGCCGCTTCGGACGCGGAAGCGCCGACACGAACGGCCGGGCACTCTTGCCTGGAGTGCGCTCCAACACGTTGGCTTGTGGACCATGAAGTACACGCAGCTCGGACGCACAGGACTCAAGGTCGGCCGACTCGTTCTCGGCACGATGAACTTCGGACCGCAGACCGACGAGACCGACAGCCACACGATCATGGACGCCGCGCTCGACGCGGGCATCAACCTCTTCGACACCGCCAACGTCTACGGGTGGGGCGAGAACAAGGGCCGCACCGAGGAGATCATCGGGAACTGGTTCGCCAAGGGCGGTGACCGCCGTGACAAGGTGGTCCTGGCCACGAAGGTGTACGCCAACATGGGCACGGAGGATGAGGCCTGGCCCAACCACGACAAGCTCTCCGCCCTGAACATCCGCCGCGCCGTCGAGGCCAGCCTCAAGCGGCTGCGGACCGATCACATCGACCTCTACCAGTTCCACCACGTCGACCGGAACACCCCGGTCGAGGAGATCTGGCAGGCCATCGACGTACTGATCCAGCAGGGCAAGATCCTTTACGCGGGGTCGTCGAACTTCCCCGGCTGGAAGATCGCCCAGGCCAACGAGCGCGCCGGCCGGCTCGGGATGGTCGGTCTGGTCAGCGAGCAGTGCCTGTACAACCTGGCCGAGCGCCGCGCCGAGATGGAGGTCGTCCCGGCCGCGCAGGAGTACGGCCTCGGCGTCATCCCCTGGTCGCCCCTGCACGGTGGCCTGCTCGGCGGGGTGATCAAGAAGGAGGTCGAGGGCGGCCGCCGCGCCTCCGGCCGGTCGGCGGACGCGCTCACCAGCACTTCCGTACGCGCGCAGGTGCAGGCGTACGAGGACCTGCTCGACAAGCACGGCCTGGAGCCCGGAGAGGTGGCGCTGGCCTGGCTGCTCACCCGGCCCGGGGTGACGGGACCGATCGTCGGCCCGCGCACCGCGGAGCAGCTGGCGTCGGCGCTGCGGGCGGTCGAGCTGGAGCTGAGCGAGGAGTTGCTGGCTGAGCTGGACGGGATCTTCCCTGGTCCGGGGCCTGCTCCGGAGGCCTTCGCCTGGTAGCCGCCCATGGCGGCCCTGCTCACCGACCGAGTACGGCCGCCACGGCGACGATCACGAACATCAGCACGAGTACACCGGCCATGATCCGGTTCCTGGTCTTCGGGTCCACCCTTTGAGCGTAACCGCACCGAGAACTTGATCTGTCCGGCGATGTCTCTCGTCACCGACGATCAGGAGTGGGGTGTCCTGCGCCGGATCATCGAACGCGGCGGACTCTCCGACCATCTGCTGACCGGATCACACCGGATCAAGGGGCAGGGGCTCTGCCACTCCATGAGGAGTGGCAGAGCCCCTGCCGTCCGTCGCGGGGATCAGCTCTTCGGGGAGATGAACGCCGGCGCCGGGCCGGCGCCGATCGGACGCGCGCCGCATCGCCTCCGAGCCGATGGAGCGGGCGAACGCACGCAGCCGCTTCGAGCTGGGCATACGGTGCGTCCAGAACGGCCGGCTGCCGGCGACGAACCGCTGACGCGTCCGGCCAGGGGCGCCCGGTGCCGCCCGGTGGGTGGTCCGGCCACGCCCGGGCGTCAGCCTTCGAGCGGCCAGGACTCGACCGTCTCGTAGCGCGGCTGCTCGCCCGCCGTGCCGCTCCTGGGCAGATTGCTCCGGAAGAGCACCAGCCGGGACACGGTCCAGGGAGTGCCCTCGAAGCCGGACAGCGCGTCCACGTACGGGCGCAGGTCCGAGTTCTCACGGGTACGGGCGATCGTGAGATGGGCGTGGTAGGCGCGGTGCTCGTCCATCGCCACGCCCGCCCGTCGCGCCGCCGCGTCCGCGCGCTCGGCGAGCATGCGCATCGCGTCGAGCCCGCCCGCGGCCCCGATCCACAGTGCCCGCCGGCCGAAGTGCCCGCCCTCGTGCAGCCGCAGCGGGAAGGACTCGCTGCGGTGGGCGGCCCGCCCGAGCCGCTCGCGCAGCTCGGGCAGGAGTTCCTCGTCGACCTCCCCCATGAAGGCGAGCGTGAAGTGCCAGCCGGGCCGACCGGTCCAGCGCAGCCCGTCCGCGTCGGGGAAGGTGTGCAGCCGGTCGACGGCGGCCCCGAGCTCCCGTAGAGCTTCCTCGGGCGGTACGACGGCGGCGAAGAGTCTCATACGGCCAGTCTGCTGCAATCCGCCCGGCCGCACCCCGTGCCTTCGGGACGGTTCACGCCACCGGCGCGAGAGGCTCGCGGGCCTCCTCACGCGCCACGAAGCGCACATGCGGGCGCCCGGACCGCAGATCGAACCGGATGCGCAGGCCGCCGACCCGCGCCAGGATCAGGCCGATCGCCACCGCGGCCGTGGCCGCGACCGCGCCGCCCGTCGCGAAGCCGACGCGGGCGCCGTACGTGTCGGTGATCCATCCGACGAGGGGCGCACCCAGGGGGGTACCACCGACGAAGACCATCATGTAGAGGCTCATCACGCGGCCCCGCATCACCGGGTCCGTCGCCATCTGGACCGACGAATTGGCGGTGACGTTGACCGTCAGGCCCACCATGCCGATCGGGACGAGCAGTGCCGCGAAGAGCCAGAAGGACGGCGAGAGGGCCGCGGCGACCTCCAGGACGCCGAACAGTGCCGCCGCCCCGACCAGCATCCGCAGCCGGGACGAGCCGCGGCGCGCGGAGAGCAGGGCGCCCGCCAGGGACCCGGCGGCGATCAGGGTGTTGAACAGGCCGTACGTACCGGCGCCGGCATGGAAGACCTCGTCGGCGAACGCGGTCAGCCAGATCGGGAAATTGAAGGCGAACGTGCCGATGAAGCCGATCAGCACGATCGGCCAGATCAGCTCGGGCCGCCCGGCGACGTACTTCAGCCCCTCCCGCAGCTGCCCCTTGCCGCGCGGTGCCCGCTCCACCTTGTGGAGCTCGCTCGTGCGCATCAGCAGCAGGCCGGTGAGCGGGGCGAGGAAGGACAGGCCGTTGAGCAGGAACGCCCAGCCGCTGCCGACGGCCGTGATCAGCACACCGGCGAGGGCCGGGCCGACGAGCCGGGCGGACTGGAAGTTCGCGGAGTTGAGGCTCACGGCGTTCTGCAGCTGCTGCGGGCCGACCATCTCGGAGACGAAGGACTGCCGGGTGGGATTGTCGACGACCGTGACCATGCCGAGCATGAACGCGATCAGATAGACGTGCCAGACCTGGACGTGGCCGGAGAGCGTGAGTACGGCGAGGGCGAGCCCGCACAGGCCGAGCGCGCCCTGGCTGAACAGCAGGATGCGGCGCTTCGGGTAGCGGTCGGCGATCACGCCTCCGTACAGACCGAAGAGCAGCATCGGCAGGAACTGCAGGGCCGTCGTGATACCGACGGCGGCGGAGGAGCCGGTGAGGCTGAGGACCAGCCAGTCCTGGGTGATGCGGGCCATCCAGGTGCCCGTGTTGGAGACCATCGCTCCGGTGAAGAACAGCCGGTAGTTGCGGATCTTCAGCGAGCTGAAGGTGCCGTGGCCGGCGCGGCGGTCGGTGTCGTGTGTGGGGTCCGGTGCGGGTGCGGAGTCTGCTCCGGGTCCCGTACTCAACAGGGTTCGCCTCCTTGGACTGTCGGTCTACAGATGCGCGAGCTTCTCCAGGACGGGGGCGGCAGCGCGCAGCTTCGCCCACTCGTCCTCGTCCAGGCCCTCGGCGAGCGATGCCAGCCAGACGTTCCGCTTGCGGCGGCTCTCCTCGAGCATGGCTTCGGCCTGCTCGGTCTGGCTGACCACTTTCTGCCGGCGGTCGTCGGGGTGCGGCTCCAGCCGGACCAGCCCTTTGGCCTCCAGCAGCGCCACGATGCGGGTCATCGACGGCGGCTGGACGTGCTCCTTGCGGGCCAGCTCGCCGGGCGTGGCGGAGCCGCAGCGGGACAGGGTGCCGAGGACCGACATCTCGGTCGGGCTCAGCGATTCGTCGACGCGCTGATGCTTCAGGCGCCGGCCCAGCCGCATGACGGCGGAGCGCAGTGCGTTCACGGCGGCGTCGTCGTCGCCGTGGGAGAGGTCAGGCATGTTCCTTAGAATAACTCATTACTCTACCTAAAGACCAGTAGGTTTCGGCTCGGCTCGATGCATCACTCAAATGAGTGAGACGGCGGGAAAGTAACGCACTGGCCGGTTCCCGCCCGCGACTCTGGCCGACATGTCATCGACAGTGCTCAGCCTGCGGATGGACGGAGAGCTGCTCGACCGGCTCCGGCAGCACGCCGCCAAACGCGGAATGAGCGTCCAGGACTATGTGGTCCAGACGCTCATTCGCGACGACTTCGACGAACGCTTCAAGGCGGCCGTCGACGAGACGGAGAAGTTCTACGGCCTGACATGAGCCCGACGCACGGGCCGGCATGAGCCCGACGCATGGGCCGAGAGCCGCCCAGGGCTGCCCTTACGTGAGGCCCAGCGCGGGCATCGCGTAGTAGAAGACGAACACCGCCGACACGACGTACATCGCCACCGGCACCTCACGGCCACGTCCGGTCGCGAGTCGCAGCACGCTGAAGGCGATGAAGCCGATGCCGATGCCGTTGGTGATCGAGTACGTGAACGGCATCATCACCATCGCCAGGAACGCCGGAACGGCGATCGTGAAGTCGCTCCAGTCGATGTCCTTGACCGAACCGGCCAGGATCAGGAAGCCGACGGCCAGCAGCGCGGGCGTCGCCGCCTGGGACGGCACCATCGTCGCGAGCGGCGTCAGGAACAGCGCCACCGAGAACAGCGCGCCGGTGACGACGGACGCGAGGCCGGTGCGGGCCCCCTCGCCGACGCCGGCCGTGGACTCCACGAAGCAGGTGTTGGCGGACGACGAGGTCGCACCGCCCGCGGCGACCGCGATGCCGTCGACGATCAGTACCTTGTTGATGCCGGGGAAGTTGCCCTGCTTGTCCATCAGCTTCGCCTCGTCGCCGACGCCCAGGATCGTGCCCATCGCGTCGAAGAAGCAGGACAGCAGCACGGTGAACACGAACAGCGCACCCGTGAGGTAGCCGACCTTCTCGAAGCCGCCGAACAGGCTGACCTGGCCGACCAGGCCGAAGTCGGGCGTTGCGACCGGGTTGCCGGGCCACTGCGGCACGGTCAGGCCCCAGGCCCGGCCGGGCAGGTTCGCGATCAGCTGGATGACGAGCGCGACGACCGTCATCACGACGATCGAGATCAGGATCGCGCCGGGCACCTTGCGGATGATCAGCGCGAGCGTGAGCAGCGCACCGAGCACGAAGACGAGGACCGGCCAGCCGCCGAGGTGACCGGTGAGGCCCAGCTGGAGCGGGACGGTGGTGTGCGCGGCGTCGGGGATGCGGGAGACGAAGCCCGAGTCGACGAGGCCGATGAGCATGATGAAGAGGCCGATACCGATCGCGATGCCCTTGCGCAGGCCGAGCGGCACGGCGTTCATGACGCGTTCACGCAGACCCGTCGCGACGAGCAGCATCACCACCAGACCGGCGAGGACGACCATGCCCATCGCGTCCGGCCAGCTCATCCGGGGGGCCAGCTGGAGGGCGACGACGGTGTTCACACCGAGGCCCGCGGCCAGCGCGATCGGGACATTGCCGATGACACCCATGAGGAGGGTGGAGAACGCGGCTGTGAGCACGGTCGCCGTGACCAGCTGGCCGGCGTCGAGCTGGTGGCCGTACATGTCCTTCGCGCTGCCGAGGATGATCGGGTTCAGCACGATGATGTAGGCCATCGCGAAGAAGGTGGCGAAGCCGCCGCGGATCTCACGCGGGATCGTGGAGCCGCGCTGGGAGACCTTGAAGTAGCGGTCGAGACGGGCGAGGGCGCCGGAACCGGCGGGACCGGCGGGACCGGCGGGACCGGACTCCGGCCGCTGCGGCTGCTGGACGTCCGCAGGAGCGGTGGCCGTGGGGGGCATTGCGAGACCTCGTCGGTGGTTCTGGTTCTTGCCCGGTTCCTTGGATGTTCATACGAACGAAACCGGTCGGACGCAAACCGCTTCAGTATGAACGTATAAGGGGAAGATCGGTATCTCCGCGCGTAGACGTCTGTGACTGCCGGGCCCTCCGGGTCGCCTGCGGGGCCCCAAGGGCTCCCCGGAGGGCCCCGCCTACACTGACCGCATGGCGAAGTGGACCCCCAAGCACGAGGCACCCGAGCCCCTGGAGGGGCCCGTAGTCGCCACCATCGTCGGCGGCACGATCCTCTGGTTCGTCCTCTTCCTGGTCCAGGTCCCCTTCTACGACTGGTACGACGACCGCGATCTGACCTGGTGGATCTGGACCTGCCTGGCCGGCGCAGGACTCGGCCTCATCGGCATCTGGTACGTCCGCAAGCGCGACGCGGCGATCAAGCGCGCGGCGGCGTCGCGCGGCGAGGCGCCGCCGCCCTCGAAGTAGGCGGGGGCTCCGCCCGCCGTACGGGGCACACCCCACAGCCGGTCCGGTGTTGAGGACGGGCACACCCGGGCCCACCGCCCGGTACCGGCTGCTCAGGAGGCGGGGGCCGCGCCGGCGCGAGGGCGCGGAGGGGCGGGGCAGGGCCGGGCGGCCCTGACATGGCCCTGATGTTCACCCGGCTCGGGGGGTGAACGACGTTCGCCCGCCGTAACGTCGAGAGCATGACTCAGCGGGCTGAGATCGACGGCGACGGATCCGAGCCGAGCGGGCGGGTGGTCATCGACGCGGGCGCGGAGCTCGACCCCGTGCACCCCGTGAAACCACCCGTGCGCCACCGGCCCGTCGGGCTCAGCGCCGACGAAGTGGCCGAGCGGATCGCGCGCGGCGAGGTCAACGACGTACCCCTGCGCAGCAGCCGCTCCACCGTCGACATCATCCGCGGCAATGTCTTCACCCGCTTCAACGCGATCATCGGCGTGCTCTGGGTGATCATGTTCTTTGTCGCGCCGTTCCAGGACACGCTGTTCGGGTTCGTCATCCTCGCCAACACCGGCATCGGCATCGTCCAGGAGCTCCGTGCCAAGAAGACCCTCGACGGGCTCGCCGTCATCGGCGAGGCGAAACCCACCGTGCGGCGCGACGGGATCGCCGCCGAGGTGTCCACGTCCGAGATCGTCCTCGGGGATCTCATCGAACTCGGCCCGGGCGACAAGGTCGTCGTCGACGGCGAGGTCGCCGAGGCCGACAACCTGGAGATCGACGAGTCCCTGCTGACCGGTGAGGCCGACCCGGTCCTCAAACGGCGCGGCGACCCGGTCATGTCCGGCAGTTTCGTGGTCGCCGGCAGCGGCGCCTTCACCGCCACCAAGGTCGGTCGCGAGGCCTACGCGGCACAGCTCGCCGAGGAGGCGTCCCGCTTCACACTCGTCCACTCCGAGCTGCGCTCCGGCATCTCCACGATCCTCAAGTACGTGACGTGGATGATGGTCCCGACCGCGATCGGACTGATCATCAGCCAGCTGGTGGTGAAGGGCGACAACTTCAAGGACTCGGTCGCCAGGACCGTCGGCGGCATCGTCCCGATGATCCCCGAGGGACTCGTCCTGCTCACCTCCGTCGCCTTCGCGATCGGCGTGATCCGGCTGGGCCGCAAGCAGTGCCTCGTCCAGGAGCTGCCCGCGATCGAGGGGCTGGCACGGGTCGACGTCGTCTGCCTCGACAAAACGGGCACGCTCACCGAGGGCGGCATGGACGTCACCGAGCTGCGGACGCTCAACGGCTCCGACGAGGCGTACGTACGCACCGTGCTCGGCGCGCTCGGCGAGTCGGACCCGCGTCCCAACGCGTCCCTGCAGGCGATCATCGAGTCGTACCCGGACAGCGACGAATGGCGCTGCATCCGGTCGCTGCCCTTCTCCTCGGCGCGCAAGTACAGCGGCGCCGCGTTCAGCGAGGGCGACGGTCAGAGCTCCACCTGGCTGCTCGGTGCGCCCGACGTCCTGCTGCCTGAGGAGGATCCGGTCCTCGCCGACGTCGACCGGCTCAACGAGCAGGGGCTGCGCGTGCTCCTCCTCGCGCGCGCCGCCGGAGAGCTGGACGCCCCCGAGGTCGCGGCGGACGCCATGCCCACGGCGCTGGTCGTCCTGGAGCAGCGGTTGCGGCCCGACGCCGCGGACACCCTGCGGTACTTCGAGGAGCAGGACGTCCGCACCAAGGTCATCTCCGGCGACAACGCGGTGTCCGTCGGCGCGGTCGCCGGAAAGCTCGGCCTGCCCGGCGCGGCCGGCACCGTGGACGCCCGCCGGCTGCCGGCCGAGCGGCACGCGATGGCCGCGGAGCTGGACGCCAACGCGGTCTTCGGCCGCGTCACCCCGCAGCAGAAGCGGGACATGGTCGGCGCGCTCCAGTCCCGTGGGCACACGGTCGCGATGACGGGCGACGGCGTCAACGACGTCCTGGCACTGAAGGACGCCGACATCGGGGTGAGCATGGGCTCGGGCTCCGAGGCGACGAAGGCGGTCGCCCAGATCGTGCTCCTCAACAACAGCTTCGCGACGCTGCCGTCCGTCGTCGCCGAGGGCCGCCGGGTCATCGGCAACATCACGCGCGTCGCGACGCTCTTCCTGACGAAGACCGTCTACTCCGTGCTGCTCGCGATCCTGGTGGTCTGCGCGCAGGTGGAGTACCCCTTCCTGCCCCGCCACCTGACCCTGCTGTCGACGCTGACGATCGGCGTTCCGGCCTTCTTCCTGGCCCTCGCCCCCAACAAGGAGCGCGCGAAGCCGCACTTCGTCCGCCGGGTCATGCGGTACGCGATACCGGCCGGTGTCGTCGCGGCGGCGGCGACCTTCACGACGTACCTCCTGGCTCGGTCCCACTACTCGGGCCCGGGCGCACTGGAGGCCGAGACCAGCGCGGCGACGCTGACCCTGTTCCTGGTCGCCATGTGGGTCCTGGCGATCATCGCGCGCCCCTACACGTGGTGGCGCCTCGGCCTGGTCCTGACCATGGGTCTGGGCTTCCTCGTGGTCCTGGTCGTGCCCTGGCTGCAGGACTTCTTCGCGCTGAAGCTCGTGGGCACGACGATGCCCTGGGCGGCGGTGGCGATCGCGGCGGTGGGCGCGGCGCTGCTGGAGCTCTCCTGGCGTTGGGTGGACCGCCGCTTCCCGGCGTAGGGGCTCATGTGAACCCGTCCGGCGACCGGCCTAGTCGAACCAGCGGTCCCGGGCCAGCTCCTCCGTGCGCGACGGGTCCTCCAGGAGCGCCGCGACCTCGAAGCGACGCGGCCACTGACCCGCGGCCCACGCCAGACCCGCCGCCACGCCCTCCACCGTGGCGGCGTGGAGGACGCCGTCGGGGGTGCGGCGCCAGTCGAGTTCGACGCCGCCCGCCAGCAGCTCCTCGTGCTCGACGTACGTGTCGGGCGTGCCGGGGCCGAGCAGGGCGTGGACCGACCGGGGCACCTCGTGCTCCTCGCCGACCGTCGTCACCTCGGCCTCGACCACGTCACCGAGCCGGGCCACCTGGAACAGCTCCGTGAGGTCAGCCGCCCGGCCGGGGGCGACCGGCAGCAGGGGGCGGTCCTTGGCCAGGGGCAGCAGGTCGGGCGCGTCGGCGACCAGCGCCTCCGAGGCGTCCACCACACGCACCTCGCCGTCGACAACCGCGCGCAGCTCGTCCGGGAGCGTCACCTGCTCCGGGTCGAGGTCGGCCAGCGCGGTGTAGAGCGCGTGGAGCTGGGACGGGCTGACCGGGCGGTCCGGGTCGGCGAGCCGGCCCAGCAGTTCGGCCGCGCCGCCCGGCTCGTCGAGGAGCGCGGCGACGGAGGTCCGTACGCCGAGCGCGTGCAGCACCTGCTCGTCCTCGAAGCCGGTCGCGTCCGCGGAGTCGTAGAGACCGACCAGCAGCGGATCCCCGCCGGAGGCCCGCAGACCCGCCGGGCGCCGCCCGCCGAGCACCGGGTGGTCGCGCAGCCACCAGGCCGTGTACGGGCGCACGGTCTCCGTCGTGCCGTCCGGCAGCAGCACCCGCACCGGCTGCGTGAGCGCGTCCCGCAGCGGCGGCTGGGCCAGCAGGGCCAGCACCTGCGGCCAGTGGTCGTCGTCCACCAGGTCCAGGTCCCGTACGGCCACGATCTCCGTGGCGACCGGCGGCACGGGCGTGTCCGGCAGCCGGTCCAGCACGTCCTCGCACCACACGTCGACCGCGTCGAGCAGCCCCGCGTCGTCCGGCTCGGCGAAGTCCCCGTCGCGGGGCTCCAGTTCGTCCGGGTCGAGGACGACGTCCGTGGCGCGTACGAGCGCGAAGTTCGCCAGCACCCCGCAGGCGGCGAGCGGCTGCTCCCCCCAGCGGTCGGCCAGCTCCATGTCGCACAGGGCGAGTTCGCCCTCGCGCATCACGGATGCGAACGGGCTGCCGGGCAGCACGAGTTCACCGGCCGGCGCGAGCTCGCCGTCCTCGTCGGGCAGCGCCAGCGCGCCCAGCCAGGGCTCGTCGCCGGGCTCCAGGACCGCGTCCCGGACCAGCGTGAGGACGATCTCCGCGAGCTCCTCGCTGTCGGGCGTGTCCTCCTCCCACAGCCCGTCCCCTTCGTCGAGGGACGCGGCGACCGCGGCCCGCACCTGTGGCGTGGTCAGCACCGCGCGCGGCGTCGCGGGCAGCGCGCCGAGCTTCTCGAGGAGGGGGTGCGCGGCGTCCGGGTGGGCCACCTTCAGCCCGAACCGGCCGAGACCGGCGGGGGTCTCGGGGGTGGGGAGGAGGACCTGGCGAGGGCCGATGGTGGGGCGAGGGCTCCCGGTCAGCGGAACCGGAAGGCCGGACAGCCGATCGGGGTCGACGCCGGCGAGGCTGTCGTACAGGCTCCACCACCACGACGGGTCGCGCTCGATCCCGGCGAGCCGGTCGATCGCCTCCGTCAGCGGGACGCGCGCGACGCCGAGCGTCCGCAGCTCCACGCGGCGCTCGAGACCGGCGGGCAGCAGCGTCGGCAGCACATCGGCCAGTACGCGTACGGTCTCGGCGCCCGCGCCCTCGACGACCTCGGCCTCCAGCGGCCGCAGCGCGACGACGTCGTCCGACGACAGCGCGGCCGGGGCGGCCGGGGCGAGGAACGACACGCGCTGCAGCCGCTCGAGGATCGCCGCGCGCAGGGCGCCGTCGATCACACCTTTGCCGAGCGGGCCCGGGACCAGGTCGATGGTGCCCGTCGAGACCGGCCGCCAGTCGCCGAGCAGCTCGGCGTACGCCTCGGCCGCGCGCTGCACCAGGAAGTCGGTGAGCGGGCCGGGCGCGGGGTGCCTGCGGGTGGTGTCCAGCGGGAGCGTCGCGATCAGCAGCGCGGGGACGCCGAGGGGTTCGTCCGTGGGGGTCGGCGCGTGCACGACGGGAGCGGTGGCGGGGTACACGGGCGCGCCCTCGACGTCCACGGGCACGGCCCAGGTGACCGTCCAGTGCGGTCGCAGCCGCTCCTCCACGGGGCGGTCGGCGAGGAGCCGGGCGTCGATGCTGCCGTGGTGGGTGACGGTGCGCCAGCGGCTGACGCCCCGCGCGCTGTCCTCGATGTGGACGTACGGGCCCTGCTCGGATCGGCGCAGGGTCCTCGCCCCGTCCGGGGTCTCCACGACGACCTCGGCGAGGCCGGGGAGCGTGAGCAGCAGCGCGTCGTCGATGCCGGTCAGGAGGCGCTCGACGAGGTCTTCGGCGGTGCCGTCGCGCAGCGGCAGGATGACGACGGTGTCGTAGCCGTCGGGGGCGCTGCCCTCGGCGGGCAGCGGGAGCCGCAGCAGCGGTACGTGGCCGTCGCGCCGCCGCAGCTCGTCACCGAGGCCGGAGCTGGCCTGAGCGGCCTGCTCGGTGAGCTCGCGGGCCTCGGCGAGGGACCAGCGGACGCCGCCGTGCCGGCCGACGACGGCGGGCTCGTCGCTCACGGCGAGCACGGCGGCGAAGCCGACGCCGAAGCGGCCGACGGCCGTCTGGTCGTGGTCGCGCTTGGCGGATGCGCGGAGGGTGGACAGCGACTCGACGCCTGCGGCGTCGAGGGGCGCGCCGGTGTTCGCGGCGACGAGGGTGCCCTGGTCGAGGGTGAGCCGGAGGCGGCCGGGCACGCCTGTGCGGGCGGCGGCGTCCGCGGCGTTCTGGGCGAGTTCGACGACGAGGCGGTCGCGGTAGCCGCCGAGCGAGAGGTCCTCCTCGGCGTTGGCGTCCTCCCGGAACCGTGCGGGGCTCGCGCCCCACGCGTCGAGCACCCCACGCCGCAGCCGTGCCGTCCCGAACGGGTCGGCCCCCTCGGTCGTCCTGACGCTCACGCCTGTCTCCGCTCTGTCCTCTTACCGGTGTACCTCAACCGCGGCCCGAAGGTATCGCGTACGAGGCCCGTATCGGGGGCGCGGGGGTGCGAATGGCTGGGGCTCCGCCCCCGACCTCGCCCGGGCGTCGGCTTCGGATTGCCCCGCGCGGGGTCGGTCGCCGGCGGTCGTGGGGTGCGGGCCATTTCCTCCGCCTGCCCCACCACCACGCGAAACTCCGGGCTGATGCCCTCCTGGCCCGGCCGAGGGAGGGCGCACGAGGCCGACGTCCCCGAACACCCTGCGGAAGCCTCGCGCCCCGGCCCGCGTCACGGCGTCCGGCTGGTTGCGGGCAGGCGCATCGCCAGTGGTTTGTGGGCATGCGTCCCGCCGAGGTCCCCCAGGACGGTGTCCTGGGGGAAGGGACGGGTGGGCCCTACCACCCACCGGCCCGCACCCGGGCTCGCCGGCCAGACTCCTCACCACGCAGCGGATGCCGCACGCGGCACGCGTCCCCGCCGGGGGAAGGCGTGGCTAGCTGTGGCCCAGATCGTCCGGGGACGCCGCGTCGGCGTGGTCCGGGACCGAGCCGCTGTCCGGGGCCGGGCGCAGCGGGAACTCGTCCGGGCGCATCGTGTCGAGCACCGGCGGCGGCGGCGTCGGCGGCTTCGGCATCACGGCCGCCTCGGAGTGCCCCCCGCACCCGTACGCCAGGGACACGATCCGTCCGTCCGCCGGCGAGAACTCGTTCGCGCACACGCCGAAGGCCTGCTTGAGCGACCCCGCGAGCGGCATCAGGAATCCGCACGACACACACGTCGCGGGCGCGGCCTGCGCCATCGGTGTCTTCGCGCCGTACGCCTCTTCCCACCGGTCCGCCGCGACGTGCAGGCCGTACCGGGACAGGACGCGCGCCCGGCGCATCCCCAGTTCCTCGGCCACGGACGTGATCGCGCCCCGGGACGGCGCCCGCAGCACGATCTCCGCATCCTCGGCGTCGACCCGGTCGGCCATCTCCTCGGAGACGGCCGAGTTCGGCGGCGGCACGTCCTCGCCGGAGTACCCGGGCTCGAGACGCAGGTCCTCGGCCTCGGTGGGCAGCAGGTCGCCCGGTCCCATGTCGCCCGGCCGCAGCCGCTCGCTCCACGGCACCCACTCGGGTGCGAGCAGCGCGTCCGGACCGGGCAGCAGGACGGTCTCGTCGAGGGTGACGACCTTCGCGCGGGACGCCCGGGCGACCGTCACCGCCCAGCGCCAGCCCCGGTACCCCGGCTCCCGGGATGCGAAGAGGTGGGTGACGACCCGGTCCCCCTCGGACACGAGGCCGACGTGCTCGCCCACCACCCCCGGCGCGGCCGCCTCCTCTGCGGCGGCCCGCGCGAGGTCTACCGCCTCGGCGCACAGACGGTCGGGGGTACGGCTTCGCGTCGTCGCAGCACTCACAGGTCTCGCTTCTCTCCTACGCCGTCTCACGGGTGCGCCGGCCGATTCGCGATGTACGGGCGGCGGGCGGAGCGGACCAGAGGGCCGCATCGACGTCCGCGCCCGGGCAATCAATCCCGTGCACGCCTTCTGTCACCCATTCTGCGGGATGACGAAGAGGCGCGCGGCCGAGAACTACCGCCGGTGGCGCGCTACGCACGCTACCCCCTCTGTGGCGCCCCGCCCACCTGCCCGTCCGAATCCCGGTTCGGGTCGAAGGCGTGTGGGGCACTATGACGAGGTGACAGCCGCGAGGTCGTCCCCTGTCGCCGGGCCGCTGACCAGGGCGGGCCGGGCGGTCGGACGTGCCCTGCGCCGTCCGTTCACCGGAACGGCGAGAGGCATTCGCCGGGCGACCCACGCCCATGGCGCGGGCGAATCCGGACTCGGAAAACTCATCGAACTGCACGCGGTCAACGGCGCCGGCGATGTCATGGTCACCGTCGCGCTCGCCTCGACGGTCTTCTTCTCGGTCCCCACCGACGAGGCGCGCGGCCGGGTCGCCCTCTATCTCGCGATCACAATGGCGCCGTTCGCCCTCCTCGCCCCCGTGATCGGGCCGCTCCTGGACCGCATCCCGCACGGCCGCCGCGCCGCGATGGCCGGCGCGATGACGACCCGCGCGGTGCTGGCGCTGACCATGTCGGGCGCCGTCGCGACGGGGGGCCTCGAGCTGTATCCGGCCGCGCTCGGTGTGCTCGTGGCGTCGAAGGCGTACGGCGTCGTCCGCAGCGCGGTCGTGCCGCGGCTGCTGCCACCGCGCTTCGCCCTGGTGAAGGCGAACTCGCGGGTGACCCTCGCCGGGCTGGTCGCGACCGGGATCGCCGCGCCGATCGCGGCGGGGCTGCAGCGGATCGGCCCCGAGTGGCCGCTGTACGGGGCCTGCGCGATCTTCGTCGCGGGCACGTTCCTGGCGTTCAGCCTGCCCCGCAAGGTCGACTCGGCGAAGGGCGAGCGCAAGGCTCACATGCTGACGCACGGCGAGCGCAAGCCGAGCCTGCGCACGGTCGGCCCGTCGGTGCTGCACGGGCTGCAGGCGAACGTGGCGCACCGCATGCTCTCCGGATTCCTGATCTTCTTCCTGGCCTTCCTGCTGCGCGTGCATCCGCTGGCCGGGCAGAGCGCGGCCGCGTCGCTGGTGATGGTGGGCGTCGCGGCGGGCCTGGGCAATGCGTGCGGTACGGCGATCGGCGCGTGGGTGAGGCGCCGCCCCCCGGAGGTGATCGTCGCCACGGGCCTGATGCTCGTGCTGTCGGCGGCGGTTCTCGCCGCGGTGTTCTTCAGCCCGCTGATGGTGGCGGTGCTGGCCGCGGTGGCGGGGCTGTCGCAGGCACTGTCGAAGCTGTCGCTGGACGCGATGATCCAGCGGGACGTCCCTGAGGCGGTGCGCACGTCGGCGTTCGCCCGTTCGGAGACGCTGCTGCAGATGGCATGGGTCGTGGGCGGTGCGATCGGGATCTCGCTGCCGCTGAACGGTGCGCTGGGCATGTCGGTGGCCACGGCCATCCTCGCGACGGGTGCGGTGCTGGCCCTGCGCGGACTGCTCGTCGCGTCCCGGCGCAGTACGACGGCGCCGCGCCCGGTGACGATGGCGCCGCGGGTGCGGTGATGGCCGGGCCCGGTCACCGGGCGGGGCCATAGGAGCACGCCACGCCGCACCCCCGCGCTGCGTGACACCGGTGGCCCGATAGCCTTCGGACCATGACCGTTGCGTTCTTCACCGGCAAGCACCGCCGGGCCGCCGCCGCCCTCGGTGCCGTGTCCGCCGGCCTCCTCGTACTCTCCGCCTGCGACAAGCCGACGCCGCTCGCGACCGTGACGGTCGGGACGAACTCGGTCACCACCGAGGCGGCCTGCTACAACGACGGCGAAGCCATCAAGGAGTCGCTGATCCAGGGCTGCCTCAACAAGAAGTCCGGCAAGACCGTCGAGGTCTCGGCGGACGACCGGGTCCGCTTCGGCGTCGAGCCGGAGGTCGCCGAGAACGGCTGGACGCTGTTCATCGGCGGGCAGCAGGCCGAACAGGAGCCGTACCACAAGACGTACCGGTCGATCCCGGCCAGCGCCTTCTTCTCCAGCCAGCTCGGTGAGACGACCAACACCGCGCAGGTCAGCATCGTGGAGACCACCGGCAAGAAACTGACCGGCATCTGGCACTTCACGCTCAAGAAGTCCTGACGCGGCCCGGGACCCGTCGCCCACCCATGCGCGTACTCGTCGTGACCGCGGTCCCGGCGGAGGCGGACGCCGCCTCCGCCGGGACCGCGGTGACGTGCCGGACGATCACCACCCACACCCTCCCGGGCGGTTACTCCCTGCGCCGCTGTGCGGCAGGCGCGGCCGAGGGCGTCGTGGGCGACGGCGTGACCGTGGACGTCCTGGCCGCGGGGGTGGGCCCCGCCGCCGCTGCGGCGGGTACGGCGACGGCGCTGACGGCCGCCGTGTGCGGGCCCGCGCCCGGGTACGACCTCGTCGTGTCCGCCGGTATCGGAGGTGGCTTCCAGCCCGCCGCTCCGCTCGGCTCGGTGGTCGTCGCGGACGCCGTCGTCGGAGCCGACCTCGGAGCCGGCACGCCCGACGGCCATCTCACCGTCGAGGAGCTGGGCTTCGGCCGCTCCGTGCACGTTCCCTCGCCCCTCTCGGAGCGGATCGCCAAGGTCCTGGACGCGGTGCACGGGCCCGTGCTCACCGTGTCCACGGTGACCGGGACCGCCGAGCGTGCCGCGGAGCTGATGGCGCGTCATCCCCGGGCCGCCGCCGAGGCGATGGAGGGGTTCGGGGTGGCCGAGGCCGCCGCGGCCCACGGCGTGCCCGTCGTCGAGATCCGGGCCGTGTCGAACGCCGTCGGCCCGCGCGACCGGGACGCCTGGCGGATCGGCGAGGCCCTCGCCGCGCTGCGGCGCGCGTTCGAGCTGCTCAGCCCCGTGTTCGAGGAGAAGGCCCGATGACCACCCTCAAGATCGCCTACTCACCCTGCCCGAACGACACCTTCGTCTTCGACGCCTGGGCACACGGCCGGATCCCGGGCGCACCCCGCCTCGACGTGTCGTTCGCCGACATCGACATCACCAACGGCATGGCCGAGCGCGGCGAGCTCGACGTGCTGAAGGTGTCGTACGCCGTGCTCCCGTACGTCCTCGACGAGTACGCCCTGCTGCCCTGCGGCGGCGCACTCGGCCGGGGCTGCGGTCCGCTCGTGCTGACCCGCGAGCCGGGCGCTCGTGGGGGCATCGCCCGGGCCGAAGGCCCTGGGGGACTCGCGGGCAAGACCGTTGCCGTACCGAGCGAGAGGTCGACGGCGTACCTGCTCTTCCGTCTCTGGGCGGCGGATGTCGTCCCGGAGGGCGTCGGGCAGATCGTCGTACTGCCGTTCCACGAGATCATGCCGGCGGTGCGGGACGGAAAGGTCGACGCCGGTCTCGTCATCCACGAGGCACGGTTCACCTACCAGAACTACGGACTCCACTGCCTCGCCGACATGGGCGAGCACTGGGAGTCCACTACCGGGCTGCCGATCCCACTGGGCGCGATCATCGCCAAGCGCTCCCTGGGCGCGGAGACCCTGAAACTGGTGGCCGAGTCGGCCCGCACATCCGTCCGCATGGCATGGGACGACCCGAAGGCGTCGCGCCCGTACGTGCTCGAACACGCCCAGGAGATGGACCCGGCTGTCGCCGACCAGCACATCGGGCTGTACGTCAACGAGTTCACCGCCGACCTCGGCGAGGACGGCTATGCCGCGGTCCGCGGACTGCTCACGCGTGCGGCGGCCGAGGGGCTGGTACCGCCCCTCGGCCGGGATGCGCTGGCGTTCGTCTGACTGTGGGCGGATACGGCCGGACACGGCTGGAAGTCGCCGCATCACGGCCGGATACGGCGCCGCCCGGTGCTACACGTCGAGCTGGTCGGCGACCGCGCGGAGCAGGCCCGCGATCTTCTTGCCGTGGACCTTGTCGGGGTAGCGGCCCCGCTCCAGCGACGGCGTGATGTTCTCCAGGAGCGTCGTCAGATCCTGCACGATCGACGCCAGTTCGTCGGGCTTGCGCCGCTGCGCCGCCGCGACGGACGGGGTCGGGTCCAGCACCGTCACCGAAAGCGCCTGGTCACCGCGCTGGCCCGCGACAACCCCGAACTCGACCCGCTGCCCGGGCTTGAGGCTGTCGACTCCGTCAGGAAGCACCGACGAGTGGACGAAGACGTCGCCGCCGTCGTCTCGGGAGAGAAAGCCGAAGCCCTTCTCACTGTTGAACCACTTGACCTTGCCGGTAGGCACGTCTGTCCTCGTCCTCGTACTCGTCGGGAATTGCGAAAGAAAACTGGTCTGTATAGCACTGCAGCGGGTCGCCCGACCCGCCACCAACCAAGGCTAATGGTCCAGGGCCCACTGACAAGACGTCCCCGGTGGTTCCTGTGCGCTGGGAACTACCCTGGTCGGGTGACTCATGAAACCCAAGCGAATTCCGCCGGGCCCGGCGACGGACTCGTGCGCGTCGGCGCGATCGTCTTCATCATCGGCGCCGTGGCCACTCTGGTCACGGTGGCCCCGCTGTTCCTCGGCACGGAGCCGTTCCCGCCGGTCGCGTACGCCGTCTGCATGCTGATGGGCGTCGGGTTCCTGATCGCGGGTGCCGGGGTCCTGCGGTCGATCGCGGCGCAGCGGCGTCAGGCGCGTTCCTCGGCGTAGGCGGCCACCCAGGCGGGAAACGCGGTGAGGTCCGGCAGGACCACGTCCGCCCCGGCCTCCCTCAGCTCCCCTTCCCGGCACGGCCCGGTCGGCACGGCCACGGAGAGCGCCCCTGCCGTTCGGGCCCCTCGGACGTCGCCCGTGTGGTCGCCGACGTACACCCGCGCGCCGTGCTCGCGCAGCGCCACCGCCTTGGCCTCCGCCCACAGCCGGCCGATGACGGCGTCGGGCCGTATGCCGAGGTGTTCGAGGTGCAGCTCGGCGTTCGGCTCGTGTTTGGCGGTGACGACGATCGCCCGGCCGCCGAGCGCCTGGACGGAGGCGACGGCCTCGCGGGCACCGGGCATCGCGAGGGTCGGGGCGATCGCATGGGTGGGGTAGATCTCCCGGTAGCGGTCGCCGATCTCCTGGATGCGGTCCTCGGGGAACCAGTGCGCGAGCTCCTGCTCCAGGGGCGGCCCGAGCCGGGTGACCGCGAGATCGGCGTCGATGTGGACGCCCGTCTCGGCGGAGAGCGCGCGGTAGGCGGCGTGGATGCCGGGGCGGGAATCGATCAGTGTCATGTCGAGGTCGAAGCCGACCGTGAGCGGTCGCGTCAGAGGTTCCGAAGGCATGAGAGCCATTGTGCCCGTGCAGGCGGCGTCGACCGGGATGCATAAACTTGGCGGCGCTTAGCCAAGCCTTACCAATTTTCCTTTTCCGGCCACTCGATGGGATGCGATGCCAGCCAGACGCGTGTGCGCGACCGCGACGGCGGTGGTCGCGCTGCTGTTCGCGGTTCTGCTCAGCCTCGCGGTCGGGGCGCGCCCGATCGCGCCGTCCGCCGTGTTCGACGCGCTGCTGCACGGTGGGACGAGCGACGCGGCCCAGGTCGTACGGGAGCTCCGGCTGCCACGCACGCTCATCGGCCTGATGGTCGGCGCGGCGCTCGCGGTGGCGGGCACGGTGCTGCAGGGCCTCACCCGCAACCCGATCGCCGACCCGGGGATTCTGGGCATCAGCCAGGGCGCGTCGGTGGGCGTCGTGCTGGCGATCGCGTTCGCCGGCGTGCACACGCTCACGGGCTATGTGTGGTTCGCCTTCACCGGTGCGGCGCTCGCGTCGGTCGCGGTGTACGCGATCGCCTCCAGCGGCCGCGGCGGCGCCACGCCGGTGAAGTTGGCGCTGGGCGGCGCGGCGATCAACGCCCTGCTCGTGTCGGTGACGATGGCCGTGCTGACGACGAAGGCCGCGGCACTGGACGAGTTCCGCTTCTGGCAGGTCGGCTCGATCGGCGGCCGGGAAGCCGAGGTGGCCGCGCAGATCTGGCCGTTCCTGCTGCTCGGCACGGTGCTGGTCGTCTCGGTCGCCCGCGGCCTCGACGCGCTGGCGCTGGGCGACGACGTGGCGAAGGGGCTCGGCCAGCGCGTCGCGACGGTCCGGATCGTCGGCGGCGTGGGCGCCACCGTGCTCACCGGCGCGGGGGTCGCGGCCGCGGGGCCCATCGCCTTCATCGGCCTGGCGGTGCCGCACATCGCCCGCGCGGTCGTGGGCACCGACCACCGCTGGGTGCTCCCGATGGCGGCGCTGATCGGGCCCGTGATGCTGCTGGCCTCGGACGTCGTGGGCCGGGTGGTCTTCCCGCCGAGCGAGGTCCCGGCGGGCGTCATGACGGCGCTGATCGGGGTGCCGTTCCTGGTGGCGCTGGTGCGACGGAAGGCGGTGCCCGCGTGAGCACCACGGTGGGCGGCCGAACCGCCGGCGCGGACACGGCTCCCGGTGCCGTCCACCGGGGCGGAGCGCGGCCGGCGGGATACGGCCTGATCCGGCTCGGCCGAACACGGTTCCTCCTGCACCGGCGGGCCGCGCTCGTCGCGGTCGCGCTCGCCGCGACCCTCGTCGCCGCGTCCGTCGCGTACCTCTGCTTCGGCGAGAGCTTCGTCCCCCCCGCGGAGGTCGTGAAGGTGGTCCTCGGGCAGCCGTCCCCGAACGAGCTGGTGGTCGGCACGCTCCGGCTGCCCCGCCTGGCGGTCGGCCTGCTCGTCGGCGCCGCCTTCGGCATCGCCGGCGCCCTGATCCAGACCGTGGCCCGCAATCCGCTGGCCAGCCCCGACATCATCGGCATCAGCCAGGGCGCGAGCGCGGTCACCGTCGGCGCGCTGACCTTCGGCGTCACGTCGTACACCGCTCTGCCGTACCTGTCGGTCGCGGGCGGCATCCTCGCCGCCGCGCTGGTGTACGTCTTCGCCTGGCGCGGCGGGCTCCACGCCACCCGCTTCGTCCTCATCGGCATCGGCTTCGCCATCGCGCTGCGCTCGATCACGACCCTCTTCATGACGAAGGGCGACTATCTCGTCGCCCAGCAGGCCCAGATCTGGATGACCGGCTCGCTCAACGGCCGCGGCTGGGACGAGGCCGCGCCGCTCGGCTGGACACTGGCCGTGCTCGTCCCGGGCGTGCTGTGGGCGGCCCGCGCCATGCGCAACGTGTCCCTGGACGACGACACGGCCATCGCGCTGGGCGTACGGCTCGGGCGGGTGCGGCTCGGGCTCGTCCTGCTCGGTGTCGTCCTGGCGTCCGTGGCGACGGGTGCGGCGGGCCCGGTCGACTTCGTGGCGCTGCTCGCGCCGCAGATCGCGCGCCGGATGACGCGTACGGCGCAGATCCCGCTGCTCGGCTCGGCGCTGACGGGCGCGGTGATCGTGGTGCTGGCCGACCTGCTGGCGCGCCGGCTGCTGGCGCCGACCGAGCTGCCGGTGGGCGTGCTGACGGCCGCCGTCGGCGCCCCTTATCTGATCTGGCTGCTCGTCCGCAGCCGTACCGGTGCCGGTGCCACTGCCGGTGCCGGTCGTTCCGGTCGTACCGGTCGTTCCGGCCGCACCGCAGGAGGCAAGGCATGAGCAGGCTGACGGCCCGCGAGCTGACGCTCGCCTACGAGGACCGCACGGTCGTGCACGAGCTCGACCTGGCCGTACCGGACGGGCAGGTGACGGTCATCGTCGGTCCGAACGCCTGCGGCAAGTCGACGACGCTGCGCGCGCTGGGACGGCTGCTGAAGCCGAAGGGCGGTGCGGTGCTGCTGGACGGCACGGAACTGGCCCGTATCCCGACGAAGCGGATCGCGCAGCAGATCGGGCTGCTGCCGCAGTCGCCGGTCGCACCGGAGGCGATCACGGTCGCGGATCTGGTCTCGCGCGGCCGCCAGCCGCACCAGGCCTGGTGGAAGCAGTGGTCGGAGGAGGACGAGCGGGCCGTCGCGGACGCGATGGAGCGTACGGACGTCGCCGCGCTCGCCGACCGGTCCGTGGACGAGCTGTCCGGTGGTCAGCGGCAGCGCGTGTGGATCGCGATGGCGCTCGCGCAGGAGACGGATCTGCTGCTGCTCGACGAGCCGACGACCTTCCTCGACATCTCCCACCAGGTCGAGGTCCTCGACCTGGTGCGGCAGCTCAACGCCCAGCGCGGCCGGACCGTGGTCGCGGTCCTGCACGACCTCAACCAGGCAGCGCGGTACGCCGACCACCTCGTCGCGATGAAGCAGGGCCGCATCGTCGCCGAGGGGCGGCCCGCGGACATCGTCACCGCCGAGCTGGTGCGCGAGGTGTTCGGGCTGACGTCGGTCGTCGTACCGGACCCGGTGACGGGGTCGCCGCTGGTCGTGCCGGGGGCGCCGTGGCGGGCCGACGCCGTCGTCCCGGAGCAGTCGTCAGCCGCCATGCCTTAGCCCGGACGAGCCGGCGTGTCCGTCCCCGGACGCCGGACGGCCTCGGGGAGTGCCCCGCACCACCAGGCAGGCCCGAGCGTCCGTCGGAAAGCACCGGCACCACCAGGCAGGCCGGCGTGTCCGTCCCCAGACGCCGGACGACCTCGGGGAATGCCCCGCACCACCAGGCAGGCCCGAGCGTCCGTCGGAAAGCACCGGCACCACCAGGCAGGCCGACGTGTCCGTCCCCAGACGCGGGACGGCCTCGGGAAGTACCCCGCACCACCAGGCAGGCCCGAGCGCCCGTCGGAAAGCACCGGCACCACCAGGCAGGCCCGCATGTCCGTCCCCGAACGCCGGACAGACTTGAGGCGCCGCCGCATCGTCGGACAGGGCGGGGCACGGCCCGTCGCAGGCGCGGCGCGCCCGCGGTCACCGTCAGTTTCTGCTTCTGCGGGCGCGCCACACGAGGTAGAGGGCCGTCGTGATCGCCGCGCCCCGCACCACCCAGGGCCAGGTGGTCGCGAGGGCGTCGGCCATCGCCTCGCCGCCCGGCGGGATGGGGTCGCCCCAGCGGCCGTTGACGCGGCCCCAGAGCCACACCGCCGCGGTCGCGGCCACCGCCCCCGGCAGCCCGAGGACCGCCCATTTCGCCTCCGTACGGGAAAGGGCGCGGGACGCGTACGCGAGGAGCCAGCCGAGGCCGAGGGCGAGCCAGGAGCCGAGGATCGTGCCGACGACCAGGAGCGCGGCGGCGGTCAGCAGGAGGGGGTTGCCCAGCCCCGGCCGACCGGAGCGCAGCGCCCGCAGGCTCCGACGACGGCGTCCGGCAGCCGGCTCCTCGTCCTCGGCGTGGTCGGAGTCGTCGGCATCGACGGAGCCGTCGGCCGGCTCCGAACCGTCCGCATCGTCCTTCCGCGGCGGCCTCAGTATCTCGGCGATCTCCACCCCGCCCACGAAGCCACCGATGTCGCTCTCCCCCGGCGTGACCCGCCACCAGTCCGGTTCGCCTCCGGACGGGCCGAGCTCGTCCATCCCCGCCAGATGCGGCGGCGACGCGCCGGGCGCGGATCCGGGTCCCGACCCGGATCCCGGCTCGCGCTCGGCCTTCTCCGTCCCGCGCGGCCACGCGATGAAGCGCCGGGCCGCCGAACGGGACCGCTGCTCCGGCACCGCGGTTCGCCGCTCCTCAGGTGCCGCGTGACCGCCGGACGCGGCCGCGGCCACCACCTCGTCCGGCGTCCCCAGCCGTCCCAGGATGCGGCGCACCGCGGCCGGGCTGTCCGTGTCGTACTTCGCCCGCCGGCGGTCGATCTCGTTCCGGAGCGACGACACCAGCTGCATCCTGGTCCCGGAGGGCAGCTGGTGCTGCTGGGCCAGGTCGCCGACCCGGCTCAGGTAGTCGAAGACAAGCTGGTCGCTCTCGATCCCCACGGTCGCCCCTCCACAGCGCGCCCTGTAACGGCGGGGTACCCGCGGGCGCCCTGACCCGACGTTAGCGCGCGGGCAGGGGCTAACGTGGGTCGGATGGGGACCGGTGAGCTCGATCGGGAGGCGCACGTGCCCGCAGGAACGCCCGCAAGTACGACAACAGGTACGGGCACGGCACCGCGCACCTTGGCCGAAGCGCTGCGCGCCCGCGGCGACGAGGGCCTGGCGGCACTGCTGCGTGCCCGCCCGGACCTGCTGACCCCGGTCCCGAGCGACCTCACCCAGCTCGCCACCCGCGCCGGCACCCGCGCCTCCGTCGTCCGCGCGCTCGAGCGGCTCGACCGGTTCACGCTGCAGACGGCCCAGGCGCTGGCCGTGGCCGCGGAGCCGACCTCGTACGGCACGGTCCTCGGCCTGCTCGCCGGCGGCGCGGGCGAGCCGGCCGTCGAGGGCGCGCTGCCGCGCTCGCTGGGTGTGCTGCGCGAACAGGCGCTGGTGTGGGGTGACGACGACCGGCTGCGGCTGGTGCGCACCGCCCGCGAGCTGCTCGCCCCGTCCCCGTCGCACCCTTCGCCGACCGGCCTCGGCCCGACGGTCGCCGAGGCGACGGCCGGGATGTCGCCGGGGCGGATGCAGGAGATCCTCGCGGTGGCGGGACTGCCGACGACCCACGACCCCGTGTCGGCGGTCGCCGCACTGACCGGGCTGTTCACGGACCGCGAGCGGATGTCGGCGCTGCTCGACACGGCTCCGCCGGAAGCGCTGGCGGTGCTGGACCGGCTGGTGTGGGGGCCGCCGTACGGGGAGGTGGCGGCCGAGCCCACACCGCCGGTGCGCTGGCTACGGGATCACGGGCTGCTGCTGCCCGCGTCGCCGCGCACGGTGGCGCTGCCGCGCGAGGCGGCGCTGCATCTGCGCGGGGGACGCGCGCACCGGGAGCCGGAGCCGGTCGCTCCGGAGGTCCTCGTCACGGCAGAACACCGTCCACAGGTTGTGGACAACACCGCGGCCGGGCAGGCCTACACGGCACTCGCGACCGTCGAGGAGCTCCTGAAGGAGTGGCAGGCGGCCGCACCCGCGGTGCTCCGTGCCAGCGGGCTGAGCGTGCGCGATCTCAAGCGCACGGCAGCGCTGCTGGACGTCTCCGAGCAGATCGGCGCCTTCTGGATCGAACTCGCCTACGCGGCCGGGCTGCTGGCCTCGGACGGCGAGGCCGACGAACGCTTCGCGCCGACGCCCGCGTACGACGACTGGCTCGACCTCCCGGCGGCCGAGCGCTGGACGACGCTCGCGACGGCGTGGCTCGCGGCGACCCGTACGGCGGGCCTGGTCGGCGGCCAGGACGCGAAGGGCCGCACGCTGGCGGCGCTCGGTCCCGACCTGGACCGCAGTGCGGCCCCCGAGGTCCGCCGCCGCGTCCTGGCCCTGCTGGCCGACCTCCCGCAGGGCGCCGCCCCGGTCCCGGGCACGCTGCTGGACCGCCTGCGCTGGGAACGCCCGGTCCGTCCGGCGGGGGCACCGGCGTCCGGCCCCCCGCCCGCCCGCGACGCGGCCCGTACCCCTTCCGGGGGCCCCACGGAGCCCATGGACCTCCGGTCCCGCATCGCGACCTGGACCCTCACCGAGGCCGAACTCCTCGGCATCACCGGCCGCGGCGCGCTGTCCACGGCGGCCCGCGCCCTCCTGGACACCTCCGGCCCGCAAGGCGTGGTGCTCGCCGCCCGGGCCATGGCGCCGCTGCTCCCCGCGCCGCTCGACCACGTCCTCCTCCAGGCCGACCTCACCGCCGTCGCGCCCGGCCCCCTGGAGCGGCCGCTGGCCGACGCCCTCGGTGTGCTGGCGGACGTGGAGTCGAAGGGTGGGGCGACCGTGTACCGGTTCACGCCTGCGTCCGTGCGGCGCGCGCTCGACGCCGGGCAGGCCGCGGCCGATCTGCACGCGTTCCTCGCCAAGCACAGCCGTACGCCGGTGCCGCAGCCGCTCAGCTATCTGATCGACGACGTGGCCCGCAGGCACGGCCACCTCCGGATCGGCGCCGCCTCCGCGTACGTACGCTGCGACGACGACGCCCTGCTCGACGAGATCCTCGCCGACCGCCGCTCGCAGGCGCTGCGGATGCGCCGCCTCGCCCCCACCGTGCTGGCGGCCCAGGCCGACCCGGCGGCGCTGCTCGAGGGGCTGCGGGCGATGGGCTACGCGCCGGCGGCCGAGTCCGCGGAGGGCGACGTACTGATCACCCGCGCCGACGCCCGCCGTACCCCGCCCCGCACCCCGCCCGCCCCCGTGCGCGAGGGGCCGCCCGTGCCGGACGACACCCTCCTCGGCGCGGCGGTGAAGGCGATCCGTGCCGGTGACATGGCCGCCACGGCCGTACGCAGGCCGGCCCCGCACACCGCGGACGGGGAACTGCCCCGCACGACGCCGGCCGAGACCCTCGCGACCGTCCAGGCCGCGGCGCTCACCGGCTCCGCCGTGTGGATCGGCTACGTCAACGCCGACGGCGCCGCCAGCCAGCGCGTCATCGCGCCCGTGCGCGTCGAGGGCGGCTTCGTCACGGCGTACGACCACACGGCCGACGAGGTCCGCACGTATCCCCTCCACCGCATCACGGGCGTCGCCGAACTCGCCGACGACCCCGCCTGAGCGCCGCCCGCCTGCCGTACGAGGGCCATGTCCCCGCCCCGGGCATGTGCCCGTGCCGTCCGGCGGCCCCGGCGGTTCGCCCTCGGCCGCGGCCGGTCCGAGTCCCGGGGTGTGGCCGACGCCACCCGGCCGCACCCTCCGATAAGGCAAACTGGAGGTTTGGCTGCACGGGACCGCACACGGCCGCACGGCGCCACGAGGAAAGGGCACACGCGTGAACGGACCGCTCATCGTCCAGAGCGACAAGACTCTCCTGCTCGAGGTGGACCACGAGCAGGCCGACGCGTGCCGGCGCGCCATCGCCCCGTTCGCGGAGCTGGAGCGTGCTCCCGAGCACATCCACACGTACCGCATCACCCCCCTCGGGCTGTGGAACGCCCGAGCGGCGGGCCATGACGCCGAGCAGGTCGTCGACGCGCTCGTCGAGTTCTCCCGCTACCCCGTCCCGCACGCACTGCTCGTCGACGTCGCCGAGACGATGGCCCGCTACGGGCGGCTCACGCTGGTCAAGCACCCCACGCACGGGCTCGTGCTGACCACGACCGACCGGCCCGTCCTGGAGGAGATCCTCCGCTCCAAGAAGATCCAGCCGCTGGTCGGCGCCAGGCTCGACCCGGACACGGTCGCCGTGCACCCGTCCGAGCGCGGCCAGATCAAGCAGACACTGCTGAAGCTGGGCTGGCCGGCCGAGGACCAGGCCGGTTACGTCGACGGCGAGGCCCACCGCATCGACCTCGACGAGTCCGGCTGGACCCTGCGCCCGTACCAGAAGCAGGCCGTCGAGGGCTTCTGGCACGGCGGATCGGGCGTGGTCGTGCTGCCCTGCGGCGCGGGCAAGACGCTCGTCGGCGCGGGCGCGATGGCGCAGGCCAAGGCGACGACCCTCATCCTCGTGACGAACACGGTCTCGGCCCGCCAGTGGAAGCACGAGCTGATCAAGCGCACGTCGCTCACCGAGGAGGAGATCGGCGAGTACAGCGGCGCGAAGAAGGAGATCCGCCCGGTCACGATCGCCACGTACCAGGTGCTGACGACGAGGCGGAAGGGCATCTACCCCCACCTCGAGCTGTTCGACTCCCGCGACTGGGGCCTGGTCGTCTACGACGAGGTGCATCTGCTGCCCGCGCCGGTCTTCAAGTTCACTGCCGACCTCCAGGCCCGCCGCCGCCTCGGCCTGACGGCGACGCTGGTGCGCGAGGACGGCCGCGAGTCGGACGTCTTCTCGCTCATCGGCCCCAAGCGCTTCGACGCGCCGTGGAAGGAGATCGAGGCGCAGGGCTACATCGCGCCCGCCGACTGCGTCGAGGTCCGGGTCAATCTGACCGAGTCCGAGCGACTGGCGTACGCGACGGCCGAGACGGAGGAGAAGTACCGCTACTGCGCGACCACGGACACGAAGCGGAAGGTCGCGGAGCAGCTCGTCCGCAAGCACGCGGGCCAGCAGACCCTCGTCATCGGCCAGTACATCGACCAGCTCGACGAGCTCGGCGTGCACCTGAACGCACCGGTGATCAAGGGCGAGACGCCGAACTCGCAGCGCGAGAAGCTCTTCGAAGCGTTCCGGAACGGCGAGATCAGCGTCCTCGTCGTGTCCAAGGTGGCGAACTTCTCGATCGACCTCCCCGAGGCGACCATCGCCATCCAGGTCTCCGGCACCTTCGGCTCCCGCCAGGAGGAGGCCCAGCGCCTCGGCCGCGTCCTGCGCCCGAAGGCCGACGGCCACAAGGCCCACTTCTACTCGGTGGTGGCGCGCGACACGATCGACCAGGACTTCGCGGCCCACCGCCAGCGCTTCCTGGCGGAGCAGGGGTACGCGTACCGGATCATGGACGCGGACGAGCTGCTCGCGGAGGGGTAGCCGCCGCCTCCCCTGCACGTAAAGGGAGTTGACACTCCGACCAGCCGCGGGAAACGATCCCGCCGATGGAGATCACCGACCTGACACCGGCGGAACGGCGTGTCTGGGAAGCGTTCCCCCACGGCGAGGGCGTCGACTTCCGCGAGAGCGCCGACGAGGACCCCGGGACGGGTGCGTCCTGGGGTCCCGAGCGGACCGTACGCGCCGAGGTGCTGCGGGCCCTGCTGCTCGACGGTCCTTCACAGAACGGCGAGATACCCGGGCTCAAGGTGTGGGGCGCCCGCATCACCGGACAGCTGAACCTCAGGTACGGGACGGTCGAGCACGGCTTACGGCTGCGGTCCTGCCACTTCGAGCAGCCCCCGCAGTTGTACGGAGCGCGGGTCCCCGCACTGGTGCTGACCGACTCGGTGCTGCCGGGCCTCAATGCAGGGAATCTGCACGTCGACATGGTGCTGCGGCTCACGTGCTGCCGCATTGCGGGCCATGTGATGCTCTCGGGGGCGCAGATCCACGCCTTCTTCCTCAACGGGGCTCAGCTGGGCTCTCCGGCGGCACCCGACGCTCCGTGGCCCGACGAACCGGCGGAACCGGCTCTGCAGCTCAACCACGCGGTGATCGGCAACGACGTCTGGGCCGCCGGCCTCGTCGCCCGCGGAGAGGTCCGGCTGAACGACACCTCGGTCGGCGGCCAGGTCAACCTCGACGACGCCGTACTGCACGCGCCCGGCGGCACCGCGCTCCATGCCGAAAATCTGTCGGTGGGCAGCGATCTGCGCGGCATGCGGCTGCGCGCCGACGGCAGAGTCAATCTGCGCGGCGCCCAGATCCCCCGTCAGCTCAACCTCGCATACGCCCGCCTGTCCAACCCCGAGGGGCAGGCCCTGCGCGCGAGCAGCTGTGTGGTGGGCGAGCTGTGGCTGCGCGACGCCGCCCAGATCGAGGGCACCGTGAACCTGCGCCGCTCCCAGCTCGACCTCCTGCACGTCCCCCCGCAGGTGTGGCCGGACCGGGTCAGGCTCGACGGTCTCGACTACCGCACCCTGACCCCGCATCTTCCGCCCGAGGACCGGCTGCCGCTGCTGGAGCGCGAGGAGAGCGGCTATGTGCCGTACGCCTACGAGCAGCTGACCGCCGCCTACCGCACGGTGGGCGACGAGGCCGCCGCCCGCACCGTCCAGCTCGCCAAACTCCGCCGCCACCGCCGCACCCTGCCCTGGTACGCCAGGATCTGGGGCGCGCTCCAGGACATGACGTTCGGCTACGGCTTCCGTCCGATGCGCGCGGCCGGATGGCTGCTGGCGCTGCTGCTGACGGGCACGGTGGCCTTCGCGCTGGAGCATCCGCCACCGTTGAAGGCCGACGAGGCGCCCGCCTTCAACGCCGTTTTCTACACTCTCGATCTGCTCCTGCCGATCATCGGCTTCGGGCAGGAGGCGGCGTTCGCGCCGCAGGGCGGGTACCAGTGGCTCTCGTATCTGCTGATCGTGACCGGCTGGGTCCTGGCCACGACGATCGCGGCGGGCATCAGCCGCTCGCTGCGCCGCCAGTAGCCCGCCCCGACCCCGGTTCAGTCGAGCGCCGCCAGGATCGGGCCGAGGATCATCAGGAGGTACTGGGCGAGGACGGCCTTGCCCCGTACTCCGCGCTTCAGTGCGCCGCGCGGCAGGGCCGCAGCGCCCAGGCCGGTCAGCCCGGCGAGGCCCAGCGACCACGCGGCGGCGTCGACGGCGGGGCCGGCGGCGCCGTCCCCCGCGACCGCGTCCGTGAGGACGATGCCCGCCGTGATCACAAAGGCGACGAGCAGAAGCCCGAGACCGATCAGGGCCGTTGTGCGCCGGGAGCGCACGTCGCGCTGGTCGTGCTCGTACGCACCGGTGCCGTCGAGGGGCGCGGCGCTGCTGTTCTTCGTCATGCCGCGATTACATCAACCCGGTTCCGCCCGGCGGCTCCGGTCACGTACTCAACGAGCGCCTGCGCGGGTACTCGGCTCCGCAGTCCCGCGCCGGGTCTGCACCGGTGTGCCGGTGACCGTGGTCGTACCGGTGCGGAGCGCCGCGAACGCCAGGAGCGCCAGTCCCAGGAGCGGATAGGGCGAGGCCAACGGCTGCTGCCATCCGGCGAGTTGCAGGTCGAGGTCGCCTTCGTGGGGTACGAGCCACATGGTGCGGGCGAGGAAGACGGCCGCCACGGCGACGGCCGCACGGCGACGGCCCTCCGCGATCAGGACCGCCAGGAGCGGGACGCACCACACCCAGTGGTGGGACCAGCTGATCGGCGAGACGAGCAGGGCGGTGAGAGCGACGACGAGAACGCCCCAGCGCTCCGGGGCGCGGCGGGCGATCCAGAGGCCCGCGACGGCGGTCACGGCGGCGGTGACCGCCCACACCGCGCCGGGCTCCTGCACGTGCAGAACGCGGGTGAACAGCCCTTGGAGGGACTGGTTGTCGATGATCCACGCCTTGCCGACTCGGTCGGTCTCGAAGATCCGGCGGGTCCAGAAGTCGGCGCTGGCCTCCGGAAGGGCGAGCGCCCCGAGCAGGACGGTCCCGAGGAACGAGGCGAGGGCCGTGAGCCCGGCCCGCACCCGGCCGGTGATCAGCAGCAGGACGATGAAGACGGCCGGGGTGAGCTTCACGCCCGCCGCGACGCCGAGGGCGAAGCCCTTGCCGAGCGCGCCGGGCGGGCGGGACAGGTCCCACAGGACGAGGCAGGCCAGCGCGAGGTTGATCTGGCCGAAGACGACGGTCTGGAAGACGGGTTCGAGCCACACTGCGAGCGCGGTGGCGGCGAGCACATGGGGCACCCGCACCGGCAGCCCGGCGAAGCGGCAGGAGAGCCGTACCAGGACGGCCAGCAACAGGGCGTTCCCTGCGACGAACGCGACCTTGAGCGCGGCGACGGGCAGCCACGTCGTCGGCACGAAAAGGATGGCGGCGAAGGGCGGATACGTGGCGGGCAGCTGCCACTCGGTGACGGTGAAGCCGTACAGATCGGTGCCGTTGGCGACGGCCGCGCCCTCTGCCCGGTAGACGAGGGTATCGGCCATGGGGATGCGCTGGGCGAGACAGAGAGCGGCCAGCGCGGCGAGCGACAGGACGAGCGCGAGGGCGCCGCCCACTGCGGTCAGTGAGCGCGCTGTCACGGTCCGGTACGGGTACGTCACGGCCGCGACCCTAGTGGATCAGCGGAGCGGTCCGGACATCGGCGTCGGGGCGGAGTCGGGGTCGGGGTAGTCGGGGTCAGAGGTGACGGCGGACGACGCCGGCCTCTTCGCCGTACTCCCCGAGGACCACGACGCCGAAGGCAGTGGTCACGAAGACCTTGACCGCCCGCAGCGCGTCGCCGAGACGGTGGCTGTGATGCCCGACGGCACCACTCGCGGTGGCGCCGCGCCCGGGCTGCACGGCTTGGTGGAAGGTGGCTGTACTCATACCTCCATGGTGTGCTCTTCGCACGCGGAGCACATCGGCCTGCCGACCGAACCGCGAGCGGGCTCGCGTACGACTTCGGATATACGTCGTCCCCTACGGGACGGAGTGGTGCTGGGCGGACCCGCCCGGACGCCCTGCCCGGCGGGCCGGGCCGCGGACCCGCGCCCACGGGGCTCTGTCCCCACCCCGCTCCTCCCCGGCTGGGCGGACCCGCCCGGACGCCCTGCCCGGCGGGCCGGGCCGCGGACCCGCGCCCACGGGGCTCTGTCCCCGCCCCGCTCCTCCCCGGCGCGGTGTCGAGGTGCGGCTCCGCCGCGCGGGGCCCTGCGGTGTGGGAGAAGACGCGCGGGCCCACCGCACGGTAGCGGGCTCCCGCCCGGGGCCCGGGGCCTGCCTCCGGTACGGGAAAGAGGCGGGCAGGGGGAACAGGACCCGCCGCGGGCGGGCGCAGGCCCCATGGACCTCCCGGACGCCGCCCCGGCAGATCCACTCGGCAGACCCGCCGCCCCGCCCGAAAGACCGCGCGCGAACCGGCCGCCGCCGCCGCACGTCAGCCGCCGCCCGCCCGCGGGAAAACCGTTCGCCCGCCTCCGCCCAGGTGGCTAGTGCTGCTCCGCGGAAGTTCGTGGAGGGTGTTGATCAGGCTGCCTTGAGCGGGGTGCCCTCGTAGGTCCAGCGGTAGGGCTTGGCCGTCTCGTTGTGCTTGATCACGTAGGTTTCCAGCTTGTCGATCAGGTCGTCGCGGCTGGCGAAGTCGCCGTGCCGCAGGACCCGGCGGGTCAGGGCGGAGAAGAACAGTTCGGCCTGGTTGAGCCAGGAGGCGTGCGGTGGGGTCCAGTGGACGTGCCAGCGCGGGTGCGCGGCCAGCCATGCCTTGGTGTGCCTGGCGGTGTGGGAGGAGCCGTTGTCGAGCACGACGTGGATCTCCTTGTCTGGGGCGATGGTCCGGTCCAGCTGGTCCAGGAACGCGGTGAAGGTCGCTGCGTCGTTGCGGGCGATCACCTCGGTCAGCACTTCGCCGCTGGTCACCTCCAGGGCGGCAACCAGGGAAGCGGTGCCGTGG